>NZ_JBWVSU010000010.1:0-102522 GCF_056642055.1 Acinetobacter sp. 129952
TCGATATGACAAGCTCAAAAGAAATTATCAAAGTTCTGTTGCTTTAGCCTGTATATTTTTATGGCTACCTTTATAGGGTTAATTATGAACAGTAAATGTCAACAGACCCTATGCAAAAATTACTGATCACTGCGCTGCTGTTTATGCTTGGACTCTGGGTCTGGAATGAGTTTTTTCGTGCCATTCCGCATCTGCAAGAAAAAGGCGTACTTAAAAACTTTAAAGTAGAACCCGTTAAGCGCATTTCCGCGACTTATATTGTGCATGATCACCGTTTCGTAAAACCTGATCGTCGGGTGCTGCATCAGGCCAGCCCTGTGGTGGGGCATTTTAATGATCTGGCCTATCTGAGTAATATTGATGTGCTGTTGCTGACTCAACCGCTGCCCGCTATACAGGCAAAACTGGAGTTTGATGAAGCAAAACGCTGCTATCAGCTCGAAGGACAAACCAATAAAGCGGAGCGTGACTTCGTCAATACGCATGTACAGTATTTTAGTCTGATTGCTGCCACTGAAAAAATTGCCGATCAGATTCGCCGGCTAAAATCGGGGCAGAAAATCACGCTCACTGGTGATCTGGTGACAGTTCATTCAGGCACGACTGGACAAGAATTCCGGGTCGGGACGGGCTCTGAATATCGTGCTCATTGTCAGTTGCTGCAAGTAACCCACCTTCAGCCACACTAAATATAAGATGGTCGTAAATTAGCTTCCTGGTTTACGAACACGTGCTAACAACATACGTTGGCCAATCTTGGGTATACCCTCGGCATCTACATAACTTAAAGTTTCTATTTCAAAACCGGTTTCCAGCAAGGCGGTTTCAATATCCCGATTCAGATGACAGCCATCTGCGACTTTCTTTTGAATGGGAGTGAGTAAATGTTGTAGACGCTGAATATTTAAATTTTGTCGATTCAGAACATGTTCGACGACATGTAAAGTCCCACCCGGTTGTAGCACACAATAAATTTCCTGCAGGCTCTGTTCCAGCTCTGCAATACTACAAAGCGTCCAGGTAGACACAATATTTTCCACACTATTTTCGGCAAAAGGCAAAAGTTCTACGCTGGACTGAATATGCTCAACCTGAAACCCTGCCTGTTGAATTCGCGCTTCTGCCAGTTTGAAGATCGCCGGATTTGGTTCTAGCGCATAGACCTTATCAACCGATTGATAAAAAGGCAGATTCAGGCCGGTACCAAAACCAATTTCCAGTACTTCACCGGAAATATCCAAAAGTAGTTCACGACGCAAGTCCATCAAGGATGGCGTTTGCATCACTTGATTCAGCAGATGCGCAAAGATATGTTGTTGATAAAGTTTATACAACATTTGAGTTATTTTAATTTGATGGAAATACGTTCTAGCTTAACTGAAAAATAAAATGATAGGCATATATCGAGCTGACTAAATACATGCAATTTGTTACCAAGTTCAACTGTTTATTCATTAAAAAATCCGTAAGATCAAGGAAGATATCCTTAAAACGTTTAATCAACTTGATTAGGATTAGATTAAAAATTATGCTCAAATACTTTAAACATTATGCTTTGCTGGCCAGCCTGTTGCTGCCTATTTCGGGCTATAGCTCGGTCGACCACAATATTGCCAAAGGTTTGCCTCCTGTCGTTAAAGGCCAGTCAATTTCGGTCTTGCAGCCCTTTAAAGGTGATTTCCGTATTCTGGGTTCCAAGGTTTATAGTTCTGACCCGCAAGCCAAATTCTCTCCGATTGATTATGCCGTCAGTTGGGGGCTGTTTGCTGAACCTGAAATTGCCCGACATATCACAGTGAATCAATATGACCGTTATTTAAACTGGAAAATGGATCGGGTGCCAGTGCCGGTAGAACAAGCCAAGCAGATGGTGTCCAATATGCATATCATTCCTGCCAATCCTGAAATTGCCAAGGCAATTAAAAAAGTAAAGCGTGGCGATCTGGTGCGTATGCAAGGGGAACTGGTTGAAGTGCGTGACAAAGATCTGGTCTGGAAATCGTCTTTAACTCCGACCGATACGGGTGATGGTGCCTGTGAAGTTTTCCGCGTCAGTTCCATTAAGTGGATTGAAAAAGTCGCTAAGAGCTAAAACAGACATTCTATACACTTCTGAGTTGTATAAAAAAACCGCTCCTTTGAGCGGTTTTTTTATCTGCTTAGTACTTACTTCGCAGTTAAAGCCTGACCTTCAAAGGCAATTTCATCCCACCCATTAAGCATAAATTGACGGATATTCTGATGATCAGTTGCCTCTGGCGTCGCCAGTACAGCCGAATAATGTTCGGCAAACAGGCTTAACGTTTGTGCCTGATCCAGACCATTTAATTGTGCAAAAGAAAAGACTTTGGCGCTGCCCTGGTTTTCTGTGGCCGCATTATTCTGCTGGCCATTTTTAAATGCAGTCGGTGTATGCGTATAACGCGATTCGATATAAGTAATCACATCTGCAAATTTTGCTTCGCCTGCTGCCAACTGGGCCAATAAATCCTGTGCCATGCTGTTTTTCCTGTGCCATTCATGAAAATTGGATGCAATAAATATAGCAATTTTCTTGCGAAGTTCCATGGTATTTCATTGATTTTCGGTTCAAGATAACAGTGAAAATTATCCATGATGAATATGAAACTGTGGATAAAATAAACTTGATCAATAAATAGAACAGGAAAAAAATATGGGCTGGCTTTGGGTGGCAATGGGTGGGGCAATCGGTGCCAGTCTGCGTTATGCCGCCGGACTTTGGCTGTCCAAACCACAAATGCAATTTCCTTGGCCCACCTGGTGGCTCAATATTCTGGGCTGTTTATGTGCCGGGATTTTTTTTGCCTGTAGCCAAAAGTATCCAGTACTCCAACAAGAAGCTCGTCTGTTTTTAATGGTGGGAATTCTCGGTGGTTTTACCACATTTTCCAGTTTCGGTCTGGAAAGCTTTTTGTTATTCAAGCAAGGTGCTATGGGCCTAGCGCTGTTATATGCATTATCCAGCTTAATTGTCGGCATTATTGTTCTGGCGCTGGGCTTTTATTTAACTTCGATCGTATTGGCACAGAGTTAAAATAAGCGCATAAAAAAGTCAGGAAATTGGAGGTCATTTCCTGACATAAACCACGATTTAAATCTTAAGATAACCGAGGTTTTTCGGTTTTAGCCCCGTTTAAAGCGGCCAAAACGTTTGTTAAAGCTTGCCACACGTCCTTCATTGCTGGTCTGACGTTGCTCACCCGTATAGAAAGGATGTGATGCACTCGAAATATCTAGTGTTACATAAGGATATGTTTTACCTTGATATTCTTTAGTTTGGCTCGAGTTCATCGTGCTGCCAATCACGAAATAGGCATCGGCATTGGTATCATGGAATAACACTTCACGATACTCGGGATGGATATCTGAACGCATATCTAACTTCCTCATGATTCTTGATTAAATGTTATAATGTAACATTTGATATTTCAAGTAATCTAGGGTTACAGCGTGTAAGCCTATCGTCTCAACTTAGCTTCGACTCGGTACCAGTTCTTCAAATACATCACTTAAATCATCATGTACTTTGAGATGAATCAGGTTCCAGTATTGTCCTGAAATTGTGCGATTCACCATCAAGGTATCAGGAGAGGGCTTAAATACATCCCAATATTTCAACGAAGGTTTCAGCAACTCCATCCCATCATGATGCGCTGAGTTTTCGGCAAAATCATAGTCAGTGACCAGAGGACGCATGAGCACTTCCAGCCACTGTTCATATAATTCTTTCGGGAATTTTCCAGTTTCAGTCAAGGAATGCAGCGCATCCAGCTGTTGCTCGATCACGGGAATATTCTTCTCGCGTGCAGCATGGATCAGTTCCCTAAAATGTCCAATCACTTCAGTCGATAAGGTTTTGACGCCACCATAGTCATAAACAATCACAGAGCCATCTTCACGAAATGCAAAGTTGCCTGGATGCGGGTCACAGTGAAAGCGTTTCAGATAAAAAATTTCCTGACCAATGGCGCGGAAGAGGCGGCGGCCTAAAGCATTTCGGGTTTCGAGTGGCCAAGTGCTGGCAGTTTCGATACTTTCACCAAGCTCTTGGCTTAAGGTCAAAATATGTCGCGATGAATACTCATGAAACACTTTCGGAATCACAATTTTATTGTCCAGAGGCTCATGGAAGGCACGGGCGATTTCCAGATTCTGGGCTTCAATTTCATAGTTCAGCTCATTGTCCAGACTGTGCTGAATTTCTTTAAATAATTGATCTTGAAGTTTACGGTCAATCTTTAAGACGCCCATCATGCGCAGTGCCAGACGAACTTGTTTCAGGTCGCTTTCGCAGGCTTCATCCACACCAGGATATTGCACCTTGACCACAACTTGCTGGCCATTCGGTAGGGTGGCTTTATGCACCTGACCAATCGAGGCCGCGGCAAATGGCTGCTCATCAAACTGCTGGAAAAGTTGCTGTAAAGGTTTACCCAATTCTTTTTCCACTTGTGCCTGAATTTCTTTAAACGGCATCGGTGGCGCCTGACGCTGTAACTTGGCAATGGCTTTAGCGACTTCGGGCGGGAAAACATCTTTATATTGAGAGGCGATCTGGCCAACTTTCATGACTGCGCCTTTCATTTCCCCCAAGGTATCCGCAATCTGCACACCAATATCCTGAAATAATTTACTGCGTGCAGTGTTTTTCTGCTCGTCATCGGCAGTTAAATTTTTAATGGAATTGGAGAGGGTTTTACCTGCAATACTTGCGGTCATTCCGGCAAGTTTCATAAAGCGACGACCGGGCGTGCTAGCCGTTTTTGCCATGCGAGATTCCTTGAAACCAACTATGAATGGATGTATTTGATCATAGGTGACAACGGTTCAATTGCCTAGATTTAATTGTAGAGGTTGTGTTGTGATTTCCTTCAGCTTCTCCATGTTTAATGCATCATCTTTGATTTGTTAAAAGATTTATCTTTATTGCTTGCGTTTAAACTATAAGAATATGCCGGAATCCGTCATCGTTTTAGATAAGACCGAGTACTAATTCTGAATGTTGTTTTATAGCTAAAAGCTTAGAATAAACAGAGTATAGTAATGAAGAAAATTCAATGAAAGTCTATCGATATTTTACCGGGAAAGATGATGTACATTTTTGTGCGCGGGTGACCCGTGCCTTAAATGAAGGTTATGAGCTATATGGTTCACCCACCATGACTTTTAATGGTACGGATGTAATTGTGGGGCAGGTGGTGATTAAAGATGTAGTGGATGAATCTGAGATTCCACAAGGATTAAAAAATGCGCTGGATCTTTAATCTCAGCGCATTTTCTAGCTTAAATTAATCAAATAAAAGTGTTTAGTTGTTTAGACTTAAGCGTTTATTATTGCCATATAAACGGCCCAATAAAAGTATACAAGCTACGCTGAGGCCTACAATCAGGCCAACCCAGACACCGGCGGCGCCCATGTCGGTAAAGCGGGACAAATACACCCCGACCGGGAAGGCGATGACCCAGTAAGCCAGCATGGTAATCCACATTGGCCCCTTGGTATCCTGCATGCCGCGCAGACAACCTGCCGCACTGATCTGCCACGCATCCATCAGCTGATAGGCAATGGCAAACAGAATCAGATACACCGCAATTTGGGTCACGATCAGATCTGAGGTGTAGAGTGCTACGATTTCATTGCGGAAAACCCAAAGCAGAATCATGGTCAGGATCGCCAGAATAGTGGCAGTAATCAGGCCGAGATATTGTACTTTACGCATGGCTTGCCAGTTCTGTTCACCATAGTAGGTGCCAACCCGAATGGTCAGGGCAATCGCCAGTGACATGGGAATCATGAACAGTTGTGAAGTGACAGAAATAGCAATCTGATGGGCAGCGACAATGGTCTCACCCAAAGGACTCAGCACAATTGCAGCAGTACTGAAAATACTGACCTCAAAAAAAATTGCCAATCCGATTGGAAAGCCAAGCTGTAAGATGCGCTTCATCCATTCCGGGTTGATTTTTTCCCAATGGGTAAAAGGCTGGGTACGTTGATAGGCCTTATTTTTAAAGATATACAACGCGAGGGTGATGACCATTAGCCACTGTAAAATCGCCGTGGCAAACCCACAGCCTGCACTGCCTAGGGCCGGAACAGGGCCAATACCATACATAAAGATATAGTTCAGCGGAACTAGCAAGACCAGCGCCAATAAACTAATCACGGTCACCGGACGCGGATTTCCAATCGCTTCAGAATAGCCGCGTAAGGCCGCATACATGGTTACCGCTGGCATACCAAAACCAATCGCATGCAGAAATAAACCGGCTTTAGGTTGTAAGCTTTCCGGTACACCTAAAAGTGGCAAAGTGGCCGGCAAGAGTTGCAAAATCAAGCCGGCAATTACCCCAAGAATCAGGGCAACCCAAAGCGATTGACGTGCAATGGTGGCAATTTTTTCAGGTGTGCGTGCGCCATTGGCCTCAGCAACCAAAGGCGTCGTGGCAATCATAATGCCACTAAACAGCAGCATCACCGGAATCCAGAGTCCTACTCCGACGGCAATCGCGGCAAGATCGGTAGCAGACAGGTGACCGGCCATAATGGTATCAATCAGACCCAGACCAGCCTGAGAAAATTGGGTCACCAGAATAGGCAGCATCAGATGAAACAGTTTTTTTAATTCAAAACCAAAGGTTGTGACTGGTGAAACATTCGACACAAAAATTACTCATCGTGATCATGTGCTTAAATAGAAGGTTTAGCGTTGTAAAGTGAGAAGCACACCAATAAAAATTACCACGCCGCCTAAAAGACGTTGCCAATTAATCGGCATTTTTTCATTACCCAATAATCCCAGATGATCGACCAGCATCGACATCACCATCTGACCAAAAATAATGAGACCGCTAAGAACCAGAAAGCCAAGTTTGGGCGCTGCATAAATGCTCATGCTAATCGCGTATACACCCACGATGCCCCCGAGCCATAAATACCAGGGAACACTCATCAGTTCCTGTAAACCGGGTTTGGGATTGGACTGAAAAAGTACGATTACGGCGAGCACTATTGTACCAATCAAAAAGGAAAAAAATGCAGCTTGAATAGGAGAATATAAATATTCTTTTAGTTGTGTATTAATTGCGGTCTGGAGTGTCAATAAAACACCGATTGCAAAAACCAAAGGAAGTAAAATAATAAGTTGGGAAGATATTTTCATAATTTTAACTGACTAATTCTATTTAAATTTTTAGGCATATCACACGATCAAATTTAATTTTAGCAGTCTTGCCGCCGAGTCATGTTAAAATTCGGCTATATCTTGTAATCGTTTTTGAGTAGTTCTTTGGCTGAATTGAATCCTGCTGCTGTCCCTTTGTCCTTATATATTCATATGCCTTGGTGTGTGCGCAAATGTCCTTATTGTGACTTCAATTCGCATGCGGTTCCGGATGGTCAATTATCACTGGAATTGGAGCAGGAATATTTACGAGCACTGGTGGAAGACTTTAAAACTCAGGTCGATTTTGCCCAAGGCCGGCAGATTCACAGTGTCTTTATTGGTGGGGGGACGCCGTCACTGATTTCTGCCCCAGGCTATCAATGGTTATTTGATCAGCTCAAAGCCGTTATTCCCTTTGCCGAAGGCTGTGAGATTACGCTGGAAGCCAATCCCGGTACGGTCGAACATGATCCGTTTGCCGGTTATTTGCAGGCCGGCATTAATCGTTTGTCAATTGGGGTGCAGAGTTTTAATACCGAGCATCTCAAGCGTTTGGGACGGATTCACAGCAATGAAGATGCGATTTCTGCCATTGGGCTGGCACGTGAAGCTGGCTTTCAGCGCATTAACGTCGACTTGATGCATGGTTTACCGGAACAGACTTTAGAACAGGCTTTACATGATTTAAAACTGGCGGTAGAACAGGGTGCTACGCATATTTCCTGGTATCAGTTGACGATTGAACCCAATACGGTATTTTTCCGGACTCAACCGATTTTGCCTGTCGATGAAGTATTGGAAGATATTCAGGAGCAGGGTGAGCTTTATTTAAAAGCCCAGGGTTTTGTCAACTATGAAGTTTCGGCTTGGCGTAAAGAACTGCCTTCAGCGCATAATCTGAATTACTGGCAGTTTGGTGATTATCTGGCAATTGGCGCCGGAGCACATGGCAAAGTCACTCAGCCGGATGGCGTGTATCGGTTCCAGAAAACCCGTCTACCTAAGGACTACTTAGCCAAAGTACCTGCAGAACATGTGCAGTTTAAGCGCATTGAAGATGCCGACCTGTCTTTTGAATTTATGATGAATGCCTTACGTTTAAATCAGGGTGTGGAAGCCAAACTCTATGCTGAACGTACCGGTTTGAGTCTAGATACTTTAGATGAGTTACTGAGTTCTTTACGTGATAGAAAATTAATGGTCGATGATCAAGATCGGCTTTCATGTACCGAGCAGGGGCATATCTTTTTAAATTCGGTGCTGGAAGAATTTCTTTAATTATTTAATTTCTCCATTGTTCTAAAAGAAACCCTAATAGGATTTTATTGGGGGTTTTTTATTGCCTTAAATAAAATGCCTAAAGTCTGATTGATGCTTTCTTAGAGAGAAGTTTTCTGAGAATATTCAAAGATTAAATTAAATGAATATTATAATTTCTAAAGGGTGGACAGGTGGATACATTATGGGCTTTTCAGCAGCTGGATTTAACTGATACCCGATTCTTTATTTTTGATAGTAAAAGTGATCATCTGGTTTATGAAGATCGGGACTTTCAAGAATATCATTGGGATCAAAGTAAATATAATCGAGTCAGGGAAGGGGATTTCTTTTTATATCGACGACCGCAAAAAGCCTCTGAAATTAAAAATCAATTCTATCTTTATGGTGCAGGCCGTATAGCCAAGATTATTGCACCTACTGCCATTCCTCAAAATCATCAAAAACGCCGAACCAAACCGGTCTTTGCGAAAGTGATCGATGGTATACGTTTTATAGATCCTATTCTGCAGTCCGATTTGGAAGATTTTCAATGGACTTTTAAACCACGCGGAAATACTTGGGAACATTTTTTTCAACAATATGGCATGAATGAGATCACGGCAGATGATTTTTGGCGATTACTTAAATTAGCAGGAATAGGCGAAAAACAGGATGCTTTGTTAGATACGCATTTACGTCAAGAAATCCTCGATTATAGTGTTGAAGATCAATATGCCAATGTAAAAGTTCGCGGTTCGCCACACCAGGAATTTGCTTTACAAGTTAAACTTAATTATCAATATCAATGTGCGATCTCTGGTATTAAGACTAAAGCCTTTTTAGTGGCTTCTCATATCGTACCTTGGTCTGAAAATCAGGTACATAGAAGAAATCCGCGTAATGGAATTTGTTTATCTTCTTTATTGGATCAAGCTTTCGATCAGGGATTTATCACGCTAGATAAAGGGCTTAAAGTGTGTCTTGCGAATCAAGCCAAGCAAGATGCGAGTTTATACGCCTATTTAAAACTTTATCACGGTAAACGAATCGACGTACCAAAACGTTTTGCCCCTGATCCGGTATTTTTAGCCTGGCATAGAGCACACCGGTTTTTAGAACAACCCAATGATCTTTAAAAGCGAGCGGTATGAGAGAAATGATAGGAACAAAAAAAGCACTCTAAGAGTGCTTTTTTCAATATCTTGCTTCTAAATTATAGAGCAACGATATTTACAGCTGTCGGGCCTTTTTGACCTTGAGCTACGCTGAAAGAAACCTTTTGGCCTTCAACTAAAGTTTTGAAACCTGAACCAGTGATTTCGCTGAAATGAGCAAAAACGTCTGGACCTGATTCTTGTTGAATGAAACCAAAACCTTTAGTTTCGTTGAACCATTTTACTGTACCGTTAACTGTATTAGACATAATATAACCTATTGAATCGTATAAATTTATAGCCAAAATTTCAGATGACTAACTGTAACTTTGAAAAATAAAAAGGATGGAGCTTTTTGATCTGTAATACGAAGGTTTATGACTAAAACTGCGATACTTAAAAGAAGACTAACCAAAACAAGAATTTTTCTAGTTGGGATTATCATACCGCTTATTTTGAGATATACAAGCGTTTTATTTGGCTAATTTATTAGGATGTTGAAAAATATAAAATTAAATTTGTATATTTTCTATCCAGAAAGGTTTTTTAAGTTAAACAAGGGCGTCTACATCAATAAAAAGAGCGCCGAAGCGCTCTTTTTAACTCAATTTACAACTTAATAGTCAAAGCTAAAGTGTTCTGGAGCGAGTGCCGTCATGGTTTTAGATGGATTCACCATCGCTTCTGCGTGACCTTGGGTACGTGGCAGGATACGTTCAAAGTAGAAATCAGCAGTTTTGATTTTTGCTTTATAGAATTCTGGAACTTCCGCACCATCGGCAGAAGCCAGTTTGGCTGAAGCGACTGCGGCTTGCTGTGCCCAGAAGTACGCCATCATCACATAACCGGAGAACATCAGGAAATCGACTGACGCAGAAGAGACGATGTCACGGTCCTTACGTGCAGCCAGCATGATACGCACAGTTAGTGCATTCCACTGTGCACAGAGCTTGGTTAAATCCCAGGCAAAGCGGCGCATATATTTATTACGTGCATGCTGACCGCAGAATTTCAGGATTTCAGCAGTGTAATCACGAATAACTTTACCTTTTGATGTCAACAGCACTTTACGGCCAATCAGATCCAGTGCCTGAACACCTGTTGTGCCTTCATACAGGGTAGAGATACGTGAGTCACGTACGATCTGTTCCATGCCCCATTCTTTGATATAGCCATGTCCACCGAAGACTTGCATACCGTGATTTGATGCCTCATAACCCATTTCGGTCAGGAAGCCTTTCAGGATTGGAGTATAGAACCCAAGATGGTCATCATGCTGTTCAAATGCTGCAGTATCGCCACGCAGCAAAGCATCATTCATGTTGTCGGCAATTTTTGCTGCATGATAAATCATGGCACGGCCACCTTCAGCAATGGCTTTTTGCGTCAATAGCATACGGCGGACATCAGCATGGTGAATGATCGCATCCGCTACTTTTTCCGGATCTTTTTTGCCAGACAGGGCGCGCATTGACATACGCTCTTTGGCATACGGTAAAGCACCCTGGAATGACAATTCAGCATGACAAATACCCTGAATCGCAGTACCAATACGCGCCGTGTTCATAAAGGTGAACATAGCGTGCAAGCCTTTATTCGGTTCGCCAATCAGGTAGCCAGTCGCATTGTCAAAATTCAGTACAGCCGTTGCTGAAGCGCGAATCCCCATTTTGTGTTCAATCGAACCGCAGTTCACTGGATTACGCTCGCCGATCCCGCCATCTGCAGCAGCAATAAATTTCGGTACGATAAACAGAGAAATCCCTTTGGTACCTTGCGGCGCATCTGGAAGGCGTGCCAGTACGATATGTACGATATTTTCAGTCAGGTCGTGCTCACCTGCGGAAATAAAGATTTTGGTGCCTGAAATGGCATAGCTGCCATCTTCTTTCGGCTCTGCTTTGGTCTTAACTTGACCCAAGTCAGTACCACATTGCGGCTCAGTCAGACACATGGTGCCCGCCCAAGTTCCTGCAACTAAGTGAGGCAGATACGTGTTTTTCTGCTCATCGGTACCATATTGCATGATAGTGTTGATACAACCCACACTTAAACCCGGATACATCTGGAATGACCAGTTTGCAGTCCCCATCATTTCCGATTTGATCAGGTTTAAAGACATTGGCAGGTTTTGGCCACCAAATTCTTCAGGATAAGACAGACCTTGCCAGCCACCTTGTACGAACTGGTCGTAAGCTTCTTTAAAGCCTTTCGGTGTTTTTACTTCGCCATTTTCAAAATGACAGCCTTCTTCATCACCGCTTTGATTCAACGGCGACAGTACATTTTCACAGAAATCTGCAGCGCCTTCTAAGATCATATCTACCGTGTCGGCATCGGCATATTCACCATTCGACAAATTCTGGTAGTGCGCAGGGTAGTCAAGCACTTCATTCATAAGGAAGCGAATGTCGTGTAAAGGGGCTTTATATGCTGGCATGCGTTTAATCCTGATTGAAATTAGTTTTGGATTATCTGTATCGATTCTTTGATTATTCACATTCGGGATAAAAAAACATTGATGAATTCAGTGAATAAAAATGTCAGAAAAGCGAATCGGTTTTTAAGGCTAATGAATGAAATCATCGAATTTCATCATTAGGTGTTTACATTACAGGAAGATTAAAAACTTGTTATATCAATGGAATTTAATGAGTTAAAAGGTGATTTGTCCAGTATATTTTTGTATGAATTGTGCTCGGATTCAGGTGGCAAAATAACTCATTTTAAAATGTCATTAAAACCAATCCATGGTTTTTCAGCTTATAAAAAGTAGTAGGAGGGAAGTAAAGGGTTGCAGTTGCAACCCGAACTGAACTCATTAGAGAGATAGGGGTTTTAAAGAAACTCTTTTAAATCCGGTTTGATACCATTCCAGATGTAAAAAGATTCAATTGCTTGACCGACCAGCATGCCAAAACCTTCAGATGTCGGTACACCGCGTGCCTTGGCTTGATCCAGAAAGGAAGAAGGTTTGCCATAGGCCATTTCATAGGCCCGTTTAAACTGTAGCGTTTCCGGTAAAACCAGGGCATCACCGCTGAGACTGGCAGAAGTGGCATTAATCATCAAATCAAATTCACCGGCTAAAGTGTCTAGTGAAATCGCCTGTAATTCGACTTGCGGTACGGCATTCTGAAGATCAGCGACCAGTTGTTCCGCCCGTGCCAAGGTACGATTGGCGATCACGATTTTTTTCGCACCTGCCTGGGCTAGGGGATAGATTACACCACGCGTGGCACCGCCTGCACCAATAATTAAAATATCTGTATTTTCCAGTGGCCAATCTAGTGCTCGAATTGCTTCAACCAGTCCCTGACCATCGGTATTGTCGCCATGCAGCACACCATTTTCCATCCATAGCGTATTCACGGCTTTGGCAATTTTGGCCCGTTCACTCAGCACCTGACAGTGGGCAAAAGCCTGTTCTTTAAAGGGTACGGTGACATTCATGCCACTACCGCCATTGCTAAAGAATTCCTGAATGTTGGCTACGAAGCCATCCAGTGGCGCCAGACGCTTGGTGTAACTCAGGTCGACACCAGTTTTAGCAGCAAAGGCGTGATGCAATTCTGGAGAACGTGATTGTTCAATCGGGTTACCAATCACGGAAAATTGTTTGCTCATTTCACAATGTCCATGTGCGGAAATGGTCATCAATATACGTGAAAAAGCGCAGGGACTAAAGCCTGCGTGATTTTGAATTGCTGCTAAGTTATTAGGATTTTAGGAACTACAAATATCCATAATATGTTCCGCAAACATCAGCGCCATACTGAGAACAACCCCAAACCCAGTCAGGATACTCACCAGAATAGCGGCGCCATCCAGAATCAGGTTGTGACTCAAAATTGCGGTACTCATCGCGCTGATGGCGAGAGCCAGAAAAAGCCAAAAGGCCAACACAGGTAGATTTAATTGAAGATTATGCATTGTTATTCTCACTAGACATCAAATGGAATATGATCGATGTAGCGATAGGGTGCCGCGATCAAATCAGGTATTTCTATGCAGCAGTATAGAGGATATATCTATTAAAACAGCCCTCTATTTGAGGGCCGTTTGTATCATTTCATTGCGTTGGATTTTAATTCTGTTAACCAGTTATGTGGTTTCAGGTAGTAATCTGTTAAACGTTTTTCCGGTGAGCCCTCATCCCATTCAGGGCGATATGACCATCCGGTAAGCGGGGGCAGACTGACCAGAATCGATTCAATCCGGCCACCAGTCTGCAAGCCAAACAGGGTGCCGCGGTCATAAACCAGATTGTATTCCACATAACGACCGCGACGGTATAACTGAAACTCGCGTTGTGCTTCGGTATAAGGCTTATCCTGATTGCGCTGGAAAATCGGCAGAATGGCTTCTAGATATCCATTGCCTACAGCCTGCATATACTGGAAACAGGTTTCAAAATCCCATTGATTCAGGTCGTCAAAAAACAAGCCGCCAACGCCACGCTGTTCATCACGATGTTTCAGATAAAAATAATCATCACACCATTGTTTATGTTCAGGATAAACCTCTTCGCCGAATGGCGCACATAGATCATGCGCCGTTTGATGCCAAGACAGTACATCTTCATCATTCGGATAAAACGGGGTCAGGTCAAAACCGCCACCAAACCACCAAATCGGATCTTGGCCTTCTTTTTCAGCCACAAATAAACGCACGTTGGCATGCGAAGTCGGTATATTCGGGTTTTTTGGATGGATGACCAGTGATACCCCCATCGCTTGCGCTTTGGCACCGGCAATATTGGGATGGCGTTCGGTCGCAGAAGCAGGTAGCTTGGAAATGTTGATGTGGGAGAACATTACCCCACCTTTTTCAATCACCGTACCATTTTGCAAAACACGTGAACGGCCACCACCACCTTCTGGACGCTCCCAGTCATCGATGATAAATTCGGCCGTACCGCCGCCAGCACGTTCCTGCTGTTCTAATGCTGCACAAATCCGTGCCTGCAAGTCGAGGAGAAATTCACGAACGTGTTGAATATCCGTAGATGTAGGATGCTGCATCAGAGCCCTCGTAGGGAAATAAAAAACTAACGACATCAAAGCATAAAATCAGTCAAAGATTAAGGTCTAATTTGGTGATGCAATTCATCAGCCCAGACATTACATTCCACTATTCATAAGCAGAATGCATCATTAAATCCGACTAAATGGCTAGGTTGAATTCTTTTTTCAAGCTCAGCACAATAACTCACAAGCGCTCATTGGCTTGAGCATTTCTCGACGGTAATAGGTGGGTCTCATGTCGGTACAGGTCAATTCCCTGATTCAAAAATACAATGTTCCCGGGCCACGCTATACCAGTTATCCCACTGTTCCGTATTGGGAAGAGCAGAATTTCTCGCTGGAACAATGGAAGCAAACGCTAAAAAAGTCTTTTGATGAATCCAATCAAAGCGAAGGCATTAGCTTGTATATCCACCTGCCATTTTGCGAAAGCCTGTGTACCTTCTGCGGGTGTCATAAGCGCGTGACCAAACGCCATGAAGTCGAACAACCTTATATTCAGGCACTGCTGAAAGAATGGGGTCTATATTGCGAGTTATTACAAGAAAAGCCCATCATTAAAGAGATTCATTTTGGTGGAGGAACGCCGACCTTTTTTTCAATGGCACATCTGGCTCAACTAATTCAAGGCATTCTGGCCAAAGCAGACGTAGCGCCTGAGTATGAATTCAGTTTCGAAGGTCATCCCAATAATACTACGCGTGAACATTTGCAGGGATTGTATGACCTGGGTTTTCGTCGGGTCAGTTATGGTGTGCAGGATTATAACGAAACCGTGCAAAAGGCGATTCACCGGATTCAGCCTTATGAAAATGTTAAACAGGTGACCGAATGGGCGCGAGAAATTGGCTATGAATCGATTTCCCATGATCTGGTCTTTGGTCTGCCATTTCAGAGTCTGGATGATGTTTTAAATACTATTGAACAAACCAATTCGCTCTTGCCGGACCGTCTGGCTTTATATAGCTATGCACATGTGCCCTGGATTAAAGGTAATGGTCAGCGCGGTTTTAAAGATGCCGATGTGCCCAAAGATGCGATCAAACGGGAATGCTATGAAGAAGGTAAAAAGAAGTTACTCGCGCATGGTTATCATGAAATTGGCATGGATCACTTTGCTTTAGAAAAAGATGCGATGTACCAGTCCTTTCAAGCTGGAACATTGCACCGCAATTTTATGGGATATACCGCCTCTAAAACCCAAGTGATGATTGGACTCGGGATTTCTTCGATCAGCGATAGCTGGTACAGCTTTGCGCAGAATGTGAAAACAATTGAAGAATATTATGAATGCCTGGCGCGGAATGAAATTCCGGTATTTAGAGGACATATATTAAATCAGGAAGATTTGATCATTCGGCAACATATTCTAAATTTGATGTGCAGCTTTAGCACCTCATGGGAAAATTCCGAACTACGTTTCCCTGAAATTGATGAGGTTTTGGAACAGCTTGAGGAAATGGCACAGGATGGCTTGATTCAATTTTCAGACTCGTCAGTCACGATTCTGGAGAAAGGGAAACCATTTGTACGCAATATTTGTATGGCTTTTGATTTACGTTTAAAGCGACGGATGCCAGAAAGTCGGATTTTCTCCATGACGATTTAATCTCCCCTTAACCCCATTTTTAAGAAAAAGAGGGAAAACCTCCCCGAGCAAGACTTAAGCATTGCTTTAAGTCGAAGCGCAAGAAAGGGAGGTTTGGAGGGATGAAGTTAAAATAACGCGGGAAGGAGTTTAAAAATATTAAAAATCATCTTTTTTATAAAGATGTGCCATGCGTTCGTGCTTGGTCTTCAGATATTGTTCATTAAAAGGGTTTAAGCCTACAGTCAAAGGCACACGATCGATCACATTAATCCCCTGGGCTTTTAAAGCTTCAATTTTAGAAGGATTATTGGTCACGAGACGTACTGCTTTCACCTGTAAATGATCCAGCATGATGCTACACATATCATACTGGCGTGCATCTGCGGGCAGGTTCAGCATTAAATTGGCATCTACGGTGTCATGTCCCTGATCTTGCAGAGCATAAGCGCGAATTTTATTGGTCAGGCCAATGCCACGACCTTCCTGACGCAAATACAGAATGACTCCGCGGCCCAATTCATTGATCAGTTTTAAAGTCGCTTGCAATTGCGGGCCACAGTCGCATTTGAGTGAAGCAAAGGCATCACCGGTTAAACATTCAGAATGCACACGCACCACTACAGGCTCATCTGATACTTCTTCAAGTCCTTTGGAAAGTGCGACATGTTCTTCGCCAGTCTTAGGGTCTTGAAATACAGTAATTTTAAATTCACCGTGAGCGGTAGGTAATCTTGACGTTGCGACAAATTCGATTGGCACAGCTGAACCCGTTAAATCCTGAAATTGGCTAAAGTATAGCGTAATGATTGAACATTGGTAGAATTGCAAAGTCGAAATTCTGCAATAGATTTTCTTTTTTGTAGAAAGCGAACGATAATAGTTGATAAATAGTAAGATTATTCAGGATAATCGTAGGCTGCAATTTTTTCACCCCGACGAGATCATTGTTTAATATTGCATCGCTAGAAGCGTAGCTGAATTGAAGCTGCTACAATTCAGCTATATGATCGGGTACTCCCCATTGACCTAGCTTTAGATTTGCCAGGCTTTAGAAGGCTTTGCCATAATATGCTGTATACAGAAATCCCAACTCAACGCCCTGTAACACCGTTGCTTGATGCGATCAATCATCCTGAGCAACTGCGTGCACTCGAGCAAAGCCAGCTAGAACAAGTGGCGGATGAGTTACGTCAATTCATTTTGTATGCTGCCGGGCAAAGTGGCGGACATTTTGGTGCCAATCTCGGTGTGATTGAACTCACCGTGGCTTTACATTATTGCTTTAATACACCGCATGACCGCCTGATCTGGGATGTCGGTCATCAGGCCTATCCGCATAAAGTGTTGACTGGTCGTCGTGAACAGCTCACCACGATTCGTGCCAAAGATGGTCTGGCTGCGTTTCCGGCTCGTGAAGAATCTGAATTTGATACCTTTGGGGTAGGGCATTCTTCGACGGCGATTTCTGCTGGCCTAGGTATGGCGCTGGCACGTCGTTATCAGAACAAGCCGTGTGAAGTGGTATCGATTATTGGCGATGGCGCCATGACGGCAGGTATGGCTTTTGAAGCTTTGAATGATGCTGTGGCACACAGTGCTGATCTGATGGTGGTGCTGAACGACAATGATATGTCGATTTCTTGCAGTACCGGTGGTTTTGCCAAACATCTGGCTGCCATTTGGGAGCGCGGTGAGTTCGTTAATGTTACCGAGCAGGGTGAGGCATATGTACAGCCACATCCAGAATGGTTGTATAACTCGCGTTTGCACAGTGCAGCAACCGATGCTGCAGATAACTTATTCCAAGCCATCGGCTTTGACTATTTTGGCCCGTACGATGGTCATGATGTCAAACAGCTGGTGCATGTCTTTAATGCGCTGAAAAAGCGTAAAGGCCCACGCCTGATTCATGTCTATACTAAAAAAGGCAAGGGCTTTGCTCCGGCAGAATCGGATCAAATCAAGTATCACGCGATTAGCAAACTCAATGCCGTTGCTGCCAGCAATACTGCGCCGAAATATTCGGATGTATTTGGGCAATGGCTTTGCGATGAAGCGGCACAAGATGCCCGTTTGCTCGCGATTACTCCCGCCATGTGCGAAGGTTCAGGCATGGTCAAATTTGCCAAAGAATATCCGGAACGTTTCTTTGATGTCGCGATTGCCGAACAGCATGCGGTTACCTTGGCTGCCGGTATGGCTTGTGAAGGCTTGAAGCCGGTGGTTGCAATTTACTCGACTTTCCTGCAACGCGGTTATGATCAACTGGTACATGACGTGGCTTTGCAGAATCTGGATGTTACTTTCGGTATTGATCGTGCCGGTCTGGTTGGTGAAGATGGCCCGACGCATGCCGGTGCTTATGACTATGCCTATATGCGTACTATCCCGAATATCGTGATCATGGCGCCAAAAGACGAAAATGAATGCCGTCAAATGCTGCATACTGCGTATTTGTATCCAGGACCTGCAGCCGTACGTTATCCGCGTGGCAATGGACTGGGCGTCGAGATCCAGCAAAAAATGATCGAGATTCCAATCGGTCAGGCGGAAATTGTGGCCAGTTTTAACGGGCAGTATGACGAATATATTTCTGTGCTGGCCTTTGGTAGCCGGGTACAGGCTGCAGTCGATGCTGCTGAAGCCTTTGCAGTAAAACATGAGATTGGTGTGCGTGTGGTTAACATGCGTTTTGTCAAACCGTTAGATACCCAAATGCTCGATGATCTCGCTTTAAGCACCAGTCTGTTTGTCACGGTAGAAGAACATGCGGTGATGGGCGGTGCGGGTAGTGCCGTGAATGAATATCTGGCAGAAGCACAGATTGTCAAACCGATGTTGAATCTGGGTCTGGATGATACGTTTATGGCGCAAGCGACCCATGCACAGATGTTGCAGCAGGCGGGGCTGGATGCGCAAGGTATTGAAAAATCAATCAATCAGGCTTGGTCCAGCCTAGGGCAAAGCGCTTTGTCATAAGTTCTTAAAAATTTTAGACACATTTTTCCCAAAAAAGCCCTGATATTTGCTAAGATATCGGGGCTTTTATGCATTATTCTTTATCAGTGTCTTCAAATTTGTAGTGGGTGTTCAATGGAACCTATGGTGGTGATGGCTGCGCGTGCGGCTCAGTTAGTTGGTCAAGAGCTTTTAAAAGCGCATCAGAATCGTCATAAACTTGATCTACAAGTCGAAGAAAAAGGAATTGATGGTCCGGTAACGCGTGTAGATCGTTATTTGGAACAGTTGACCATCGATACCCTACGTAAAAGTTATAAAAATCACAGTTTCCTTGGTGAAGAGTTTGGCTATCAGGAAGGTAAAGGTCATGACGCCGATTGGTGTTGGGTGATCGATCCGCTAGATGGTACTTTAAACTTCATTAACGGTTTCCCGCATTTCTGTATCTCTATCGCAGTTCAGCACAAAGGCATTACTCAACACGGGGTGATTTATGACCCGGTGAAAGATGAGCTATTCTCTGCCAGTCGTGGTCGTGGTGCCATGATGAACCAGCGCCGTATTCGTGTGAATGTTAAAGACAGCCTGGAAAATACTTTTATGGCTGTTGGTCACGCTTATCGTGCCAAGCGTAATGGCGAAGTTGTGTCTTATGCCAAGAACCATTTTCAAACCCTGTTAAATGTAACTGAAGCTGGCGCGCAATATCGTCGTTCAGGTTCTGCAGCATTGGATTTAGCCTATGTTGCTGCAGGTCGTTTCGATGGTTATTTCGAACTTGGTTTAAAGCCTTGGGATATCGCAGCTGGCGAATTGATCGTGAAAGAAGCAGGCGGTACTGTAGTTGATGCACGTGGTGGTAGCGACTCTATGGAAAATGGTCAAGTTTTGGCTTGTTCAATGAAAATGCTTAAGCCTTTAATGCAAGCAGTTGTTCCTGCTTGGGGTGAAGCAGCAAAATAATCGGGTTTAGATGAATCAGAACTAATATCGAGAAAAGGCGTCCTTCGGGATGCCTTTTTTATGCATGGAAATTTAAGTCGCCAGAGACTGGTACAGGTGTATTGATGTTTGCTTGAATACTGGAAATATCAGGTGAATTGGCGAAAAGTGACTTTTTATACCACCTGTTACATTTTTTATTATATTTTAAGTATTAGAAATATATAGATAAATTATGAATAAGGAAAATTAGTTTTAAAACTTAATGACATTGTGGAATATTCTGCTATAATTCCGCCACGCACTTAATTTCTGTTCTTTACCTGAACACTATCTTCTAATCATTGTATGCGCGTGCTGTCCATAGAGAGGACATATCCTTCGCGCCCCAATCGCTTAAGCGATTCCTTCAGGTTTGCGGCCGTAATCATGCGTGCGTTATATCCACATCGTCGTTACTCGGATCGCTGCTGAATCCTAATATTTTCAGCATTATTTGCTGTGCCGCTTTTTGCCGATGTCCATAATTGTTATTTATTAAATGGAGCACCCACTTCAGGGTGAATACTCTCTATGAGCAAAACTTTTGCTGATTTTTCCCTCGACGAATCTCTAACCCAGGCTCTCGACGCTTTAGGCTTTACTACTCCTACTCCTGTACAAGAACAAGCGATTCCAGCTGCGCTTGAAGGCAAAGACCTTCTTGTGTCAAGCCAAACAGGTTCTGGTAAAACTGCTGCATTCTTACTTCCTACGTTAAATGCGTTGGCAAACCAAGATACATTAGTACCGTTTAAAGACCGTATGAAAGCGGTTACTCAACCGAATATTTTGGTGATTTCACCGACTCGTGAATTGGCACAACAGGTATGTCAAGACGCAATTGCATTTGTACGTCACATGAAAGGCGTGCGTATTGCGGCAATCATGGGCGGTATGCCTTTTGGTAAGCAAATTCAACAGTTAAAAGGCGCGCAAGTTGTTGTTGCAACTCCAGGTCGTCTACTTGACTTGGTGAATCGTCGTCAAATCAAATTGGATAAAGTTGACGCGTTAATCGTCGATGAAGCTGACCGTATGCTTGACCTAGGTTTCTCTGAAGACTTAGAAGCAATTGGTGAGTTGGCTGCAAACCGCAAACAAACTCTTATGTTCTCTGCGACTTTTGCACCACGTATCATTACACTTGCAGAACGCATGATGAATGATCCAATGCGTATTTCGATCGAAACTGGTCACTCTACCAATACTGATATTACTCAGACTTTGCATTGGACTGACGGTTTTGAGCACAAGAAAAAACTTCTTACTCACTGGTTGAACGAAGAAGACGTTGATCAAGCAGTTGTATTTGCGTCAACTCAAGAAGACACAGATATGTTGGCTGAAGAACTTGCTGAAGCAGGTCTATCAGTTGTAGCGCTTCACGGTGCTATGCCACAAACTGTTCGTAACCGTCGTTTACGTAGCATTCGTGAAGGTCGTGCGAAGATTCTGGTTGCAACTGACGTTGCAGCGCGTGGTCTTGACGTACCAACAATTTCACACGTAATCAACTTCGGTCTTCCAATGAAGAACGAAGACTATGTACACCGTATCGGTCGTACAGGTCGTGCGGGTCGTACTGGTAAAGCAATTACTTTGGCGACTTACCGTGAACGCGGTAAAATCCGTGCTTTGGAAGACTTCCTTGATGCGCGTCTAAACGTATCTGAAATTGAAGGTCTTGAGCCATCTCCACCTCCTGCACGTGGTAGCCGTGATGGCGCTGGTCGCGGTCGTGGCCGTGATGGCGGTCGTCGTGATGGCGGTCGTGGTGGTTTCGGTGGCGGTCGTCGTTTTGAAGGCGAAAGCAACTTCAAACGTCGTGAAGGCGGTGATGATCGTCCACGTCGTAGCTTCGATGACAAACCTCGTGGCGAACGTCCAGCATTTGGCGAAGATCGTCCACGTCGTGACTTTGGTGATCGTCCAGCTCCACGTCGTGAAGGCGGTTTCGGTGATCGTCCACAACGTTCGTTTGATGACCGTCCAAAGCGTGATTTCGGTGATCGTCCAGCTCCACGTCGTGAAGGCGGTTTCGGTGATCGTCCACAACGTTCGTTTGATGACCGCCCAAAGCGTGACTTCGGTGATCGTCCAGCTCCACGTCGTGAAGGTGGTTTTGGTGACCGTCCTCGCTCTAATGATGACAACCGTGGCAACCGTGTAGACTACAAACCAGCTCGTGAAGGTGGTTATGGTGATCGTCCAAAACGTGATTTTGGTGATCGTCCTGCTCCACGTCGTGAAGGTGGTTTCGGTGATCGTCCAGCACGTTCATTCGGTGATGACCGTCCAAAGCGTGATTTCGGTGATCGTCCAGTACGTCGCAACTTTGATGACAAGCCACGTGGTGAACGTTCGTTCGGTGGTGAAGATCGTCCACGTCGTAAATTTAACGACTAATTCAGTCGCTAGATGAAGATAAAAAAACCGGTAGAAATACCGGTTTTTTATGCATTGAGTTTTTTACTTTTTAACGTAAAATGTCTACTAAATCATATTTTGTCAGGGTTATGATAATTATTAATAGGAAAAGCTTAGCTCTTCGATCTCAATTGATAGAGGTGTATATGCCATATATCGCATTGACTTTGATTTTATGTAATATTATCTATTATTTATACAGTCTTTTTAATTAATCAATGTATTCTGCTCAAGCTTAAGTACATATTTTTATTATAAAAAATACGAAATAACCCATTATTGTTATTTTTTTATGATATCAAACCACCTTTTTCAACTGCTAACATTTTGAACTTCGTTCCTTTATAGTATGCATGCTGAAAAAATGCAGGAATAAACTCAGCTATGAAAAATCAAACAGCGCGAGATACTCAATCTCTGATTGAAGTCAAGAATCTGAGCTTCAAGAGGGGTGAGCGCGTGATTTATGACGACGTGAGTTTAAATATTCGTCGTGGGCAGATTACCGCCATTATGGGGCCATCCGGTACTGGTAAAACCACTTTATTAAGACTGATTGGTGGGCAGCTGGTTCCTGAGCATGGTCAGGTTTTATTGGACGGCAAAGATATTGCCTCGATGTCACGTTCCGAACTTTTTTCAGCACGTGCACGGATGGGTATGTTGTTTCAGAGCGGTGCTTTGTTTACCGATATGAGCGTGTA
This sequence comes from Acinetobacter sp. 129952, assembly GCF_056642055.1. The sequence goes on from NZ_JBWVSU010000010.1 coordinate 23,296, forward strand.
TGAAAATGTCGCATTTCCGATTCGGGCACATACCAAATTGCCGGAACATCTGATTAAGGAAATCGTGGCACTGAAGCTGGAATCAGTCGGTTTACGTGGTGCAGAACAGATGATGCCATCTGAACTATCCGGTGGTATGAACCGACGCGTGGCTTTGGCCCGTGCGATTGCGCTAGATCCTGAGCTGATCATGTACGATGAACCGTTTGCCGGACAGGATCCGATTGTGATGGGCGTTTTGACTCGTCTGATCCGTTCATTACGTGAAGCACTGGACTTGACCACGATTATTGTCTCGCATGATGTTGCAGAAACTTTATCGATTGCGGACTACATTTATGTGGTGGCAGAAGGCAAAATTCAGGGCGAGGGCACACCAGCAGAGCTGAAAGCGCATCCGTCTGCTTTTGTACAGCAATTCCTGACCGGTTCGGTAGAAGGTCCGGTGGATTATCAGTTTAGTCATCAAGCTTATTTAAGTGATGAGGTTCGTTCATGAATGCAATTGCCGCATTAGGTAGACGCGTTATTGAACGTGTACAGGGGATTGGGGTCGCGACCCTGATGCTGTTGCAGATTTTATTTTCCATGCCGACCTGGCTTGGCGTAAAGCTGTTTGTTTATCAGATGTATCGGGTTGGGGTATTGTCCCTGCTGATTATTGTGGTTTCTGGCCTGTTTATTGGTGCCGTGCTTGGTTTGCAGATGTTTAGCATCTTGTCGACCTTTGGTAGTGAGTCGATGCTAGGAACAGCGGTCGCGTTGACCTTGCTGCGTGAACTGGCACCTGTGGTCGCTGCTTTGCTATTTGCAGGACGTGCCGGTTCAGCCTTGACTGCGGAAATTGGCCTGATGAAAGCTACTGAACAATTGTCCAGTATGGAAATGATCGGTGTCGATCCATTGAAGCGGGTGATTTCGCCGCGTCTTTGGGCGGGGATTTTCAGCTTGCCCATGCTCTCGGTCATCTTCGCCGCAGTCGGTATTATGGGCGGTAAAATGGTCGGTGTCGATTTTTTGGGTGCCGATGAGGGTGCGTATTGGAGCGGCATGGAAAGCAGTGTGCAATTTTATAAAGATGTCTTGAATGGCACTATTATTAAAAGTTTTGTATTCGCATTAATTTGTACCTGGATTGCGGTATATCAAGGCTATGCCTGTGTACCAACATCGGAAGGTATTGCAACTTCTACAACCCGTACAGTCGTATATTCTTCACTGTGCGTTTTAGGCTTTGATTTTGTGTTGACTGCGGTCATGTTCGGAGGTGTTTAATGAAATCACGTACTAGTGAGCTGGCCGTTGGTGTTTTTGTTATTTTGTTCGGGATTGCCCTGTTCTTTTTGGCGATGCGTGTCAGTGGACTGGTGGGAAGCAATATTTCCGACAGCTATAAAATGACGGCAACGTTTGAAAATGTAAATGGCATCAAGCCACGTGCCAAAGTCGCTTTAAGTGGCGTGAAAGTAGGACAGGTCGATGACATTACCTTAGATCCTGTAACGCGTCTGGCAACCGTGCATATGACCCTGGATGGCTCATTGACCTCTTTTAATACTGAACAATTAAAACAAGTTCAGCAGGAAGCACTGGAAGAGTTACGTTATAGTTCGGACTATACTGCGGCTGCACCTGCGCAACAAAAAGACATGGAAAAACAACTGTTAGATAACATGAACTCCATCACCAATATTGATGAAGATGCTTATATTATGGTAGCGACCAATGGGTTGTTGGGTGAAAAATACCTGAAAATTATTCCAGGTGGTGGTCTGAACTATTTGAAACGCGGTGATCAGATTGCCAATACCCAAGGCACCATGGAAATTGAAGATTTAGTGACGAAATTCATTACTGGCGGTGCCGGTAAATCGTCGGATAGTCAAGAAACTGCCCCAGAACAGGCGACAGTTTCAGAATCGACTGATGCAGAACCTGTATTTGTTGAATAATAGATTGAGGAGATTTCAGTGAAGACTTTAGTAAAACAAACGCTTGCAGCAAGCATTCTTTCAACAATGATTGCTGGTACAGTGTTTGCTGCACCGTCTGAAGCACCACCTGTTTTTATTAAAAAAGTGGCAGATGGTTTGATTGAGCGCCTCAAAGCTGATAACGCAAAATTGCAGAACAATCCAGCGCTGGTAAAAGCGATTGTCCGCCAGAATCTGGATCCATACATTGATTCACAGTCTTTCACGCGTATTGTGATGGGGACTTATGCGACGAACCAGTATAGTACTGCTGCACAGCGCGCGCAGTTTGAAAAGAATTTCCGTGAAACGCTCATTGAAAATTATGGTTCTGCATTTTCCAAGTTCAGCAATCAAACCTATAGCGTGCGTCCGTACAAGGCTAGCAATAGCAAAAATCCTGTTGTAACCATCGACTTTAATAATAAAGGCGAGAAAATTCCAGTGGCGTTCCAGCTGGTGGACAAAGGTTCACAATGGAAAATCCGCAACATCAACGTATCGGGTATCGATCTAGGTTTGCAATTCCGTAACCAGTTTGCTGCGACAGTCAAACGTAATGGCGGTAATATAGATAAAGCCATTGCTAACTTCAAACCGGATGCAGAAGCTGCAATCGACAAGAACAAGAAATAATCAGATAGGTGAGCCGTGATTGTATTCAAGGATCAGGAATTGCAGGTTTCAGGCAAGATTGACTATGCCAATGCGCAGGACTATTACCTAAATGGTCTGCGTGTGGTTCAGTCACAGAGCAATTTTCCGCTTGTGGTTAATCTAGCTGGGCTTGAAAGTGGTAGTACTTTGGCTTTGGCAGTATTGGTGCGCTGGTTGCGCCAGACGCCTCAAGCGCAAGGACTACAGTTTAAAGCTGTCCCTGCTAAAATGATGAATATCATTCAGGCCTGTCATTTACAGGATGATTTACAGATCATTCAGTAAATAAAAAAAGCACCGAAAGGTGCTTTTTTTTTATTGTTGACACATTTTAAAAGTAAAGTCCTTCCTTTATCAAAAGGACGTTAGGAAGGATTAAAATATGACCTCACCCTAACCCTCTCCTAAAAGGAGAGGGAACTTCCTCTCTAAATTTATGGATAGAAATGATATTTTTAAAAACTACTATCTCAATAAATATTGGAAGTCCTCTCTCCCTATGGGAGAGAGTTAGAGAGAGGGTGAAGAAATTAAATCCACTTCTTCCATCTAAAGTAAATCAATGGCCCGATCAAAAAGCCGATCAAAATAATACTGACCATAATGAAGCTCATGGAGCCTTGTGCAAAAGGCAGAACTTCGGTATTCATGCCATAAATACTGGCAATGAGCATCGGCGGTGCAAGCATACTTGGCAGGATCGAGAATCGACGAATCGTATCGTTCTGTTCCGTGTTAATGAATCCGGACGTGGTATCGAGCAGGAAGCGCACTTTCTGGAACAGGAAGGCATCATGCTCCACCAGCGAGCGGACATCTTCACTGAGTTCTCGGATATCCGCATCATAAATATGACTGCCCAAGGCGCGTGGACGAGACAGGAAAGTCAGAACACGACGTAAATCGATCAGACAGAGCTGCGCTTTACCAAGCATATCTTCCAGTTGAGCTAGCCGGGTAATCATGTCATCCAGATCGAGAATCTGCTCGCGATGGCGGTTATTCAACACTTCAGTTGAATATTTCTCTAAATCTTTATGTACATCTTCCAGAATGTCGGCCAGCTCATCCAGTTTGGCTTCGAGCAGGCCCAATAAAATCCAGGTCGGATCTTTATAATCGATTTCATAATCATTGCGGCGCGCACGGGCACGGAAGGCACGAAAGGCCACCAGCTTTTCGCCACGCAAGGTAAAAAGACGGTCCTTATGCAGAATGAATGCTACGGTTTGTACCGTCGCCAGCATGCTGGATTCATCTTCGTTTTCATTCTCGACCTGATAGTTTTTATTTTTGGTTAAAAAATAGGTGCTGATATGCAAAATACCGTCATCATCACGGTAAAATCGGGCACTAGAGGAGATATCTTCCAGCGATTTTAAGGTCGGTAAGTTTTGCGCATAGGCATCTAGAATCCATTGCTGCTCTTCTTGTGAAGGTGCAATCAGATCAAGCCATACTAAATCTGGATGCAGGTCGAAATCACCATTAATCGTGATATCTTCTAAGCTACCGCGCTCTGTGGCGTAAAAGGCTTCAAGCATGCTGTCTTTTCTCCCTGGCGCAGTATGTGAATTGGAATGGGTGTATTTTAGACAAGGAATTGAATAAAAACACTGATATTAAGCAGTTATTTTTGGAAAAAGCGCGCTTGCAGCGATTTCGTACAATATAGCGTCAATTGGAGAGTGAAATGATGAATTCTATTGCAATTTTTTGTGGTTCAGCACTGGGCTCGGATCCTCTCTATGCCCAGATTGCCGAAAAGGTTGGCCAAACCTTGGCAGCAAGGCATCAGACGCTGGTCTATGGCGGTGGTCGTTCTGGCTTGATGGGAATTATCGCTGATAGTGCTTTGGCTGCTGGTGGCAAGGTGATTGGCGTAATTCCAAGACAGCTGGTCAATCGTGAGCTGGCGCATCCGCATATTACCGAGCTATTTGTGGTCGATAATATGCATGAACGTAAAACCCGCATGTCGGAACTGGCACAGGGATTTATTGCCATTCCGGGTGGTGCTGGAACCCTGGAAGAAATTTTTGAACAATGGACCTGGGCACAGTTGGGAATTCATAAAAAGCCTTGTGCTTTTTTAAATGTAGATGGTTTTTACGATGATTTACTCAAATTTATCCATATGACGACTGAGAAAGGTTTTACCAAAGCGCGCTTTAGCGATGCTTTAATTGTGAGTGATAATCTGGATGATATTTTGCGCCAGTTTGAAAGTTATCAGCCGCCTGAAGCGAAATGGGGTATGGTCGATCAGACCGATCTTGTAAAATAAGCTGTCCACAGCATGATTTGTAGAAAATAAATGAAAGTGATTACGGTGGCTGCAGCCATTATTTTAAATGAAGCGCAGCAACTGCTGGTGGTTCGTAAAAAAGGGACGTCCTGCTTTATGCAGGTTGGTGGCAAGCTGGAGCCAAATGAAGCACCAGAAGCAACGATGTTGCGTGAAATTCAGGAAGAAATTGGCACACAGGCACAGATTCAGCAATTCATTGGGCGTTTTGAAACCCAGACGGCGAATGAACCAGATCATCAACTGGTGAGTTATGTCTATTGGGTAAGTCTGGATCAAGCACCAAAAATTGAAGCGGAAATTGCCGAAATGAAATGGGTCGATCTGGATGAAAAAGAGCTACGACTCGCACCCTTGACCACTGAAATTGTGATTCCTTGGGTGAAGTCGCAGTTACTCGCCCAAGCTTAAATTTTCAGATTTGAGCACCTGCCAGACAGGCTGCATAAACTTTTTGACAGCCCAGTTGTTCAAGTGTTTGGCTCAGTGCTCGAATCGAGCTGCCGGTCGTCACCACATCATCAATAATCAGCACCCGACGGTAACGCAGCTTGGAAATGGTACTGATCTGGAATTGTGATTGGATGTCTTCAATCCGCTCCAGCCGGCTTAGGCCCTTTTGCGAGTGTTGTTTCATTCGTCGAACAGGTTGCCAGATGGGTACATTCAACTGTTTTGCCACATGTTTGGCCAGCACTAGAGATTGATTATAACCGCGCTCAGCCAGACGCTCATTCGAGATCGGCATCGGTACTATCGCACTGACTTTAGGTAGGTCTAAACTTAACAGCACACCTGCCAGTAAATTTTGCAAATGCAGCTTCTGTTCATATTTAAACAGTTGAATCAGCCGGTCCATCGGGTAAGCATAGTCGCAGGCAATCTGGAACTGCATTTCCTGCCGTTGAATGGTTTGATGTGCCCAGGGTAATTGTCGCCAGCAATCTTCACAGACTGAATGAATGGACTGATGATCGGTCAGACAGAGCTGGCAGGGCTGTAAGCGGGTCAGCCAGGATTTTCCATGTTGCAGTAATTTAAACATAGGCATAGCGCGGTGCTTCCGGTAGCCAGCGTTGCAATAATGCTTCGGCTTGATCAGGATAATCCTTGAGCATCTGCTGGGCCACATAATGTGCCTGATTGAGCAGGTGATCATCACGTTCCAGTTTGGCCACACGGAAATTCATGTCGCCAGTCTGTTTGGTCCCGAGTAGTTCTCCCGGCCCACGCAATTCTAGGTCTTTCTCGGCAATCATAAAACCATCATTGGTTTCACGCATGATTCTTAAGCGTTCCTGACCATTTTGCGAGAGCGGATGTTTGTACAGTAGGGCACAGAAACTGGCTTTGGCGCCACGGCCGACCCGACCGCGTAGCTGATGCAGTTGAGATAAGCCCAGACGCTCGGCATTTTCAATCACCATAATGGAGGCATTTGGTACATCGACGCCGACTTCGATCACGGTGGTAGCAATCAGCAGCTGTAATTCATTATTTTTAAACTGCTGCATTACCGCCTGTTTTTCATCGGCTTTCATCTTGCCATGTACCAGTCCGATATTCAGCGCAGGAAAGCGCTCGCGAATTTCAGCGAAAGTGGCTTCTGCAGCTTGGGCATCTAAAGTTTCGGACTGTTCTACCAGTGTACACACCCAGTAGGCCTGCTTGCCTTCAGCACAGTTGCTGGCAATCCGTTGCAAGACTTCTTCGCGCCGGTCTAATGGAATGGTCACGGTCTGAATCGGGGTACGGCCCGGCGGCAGCTCATCAATCACAGAGGTATCCAGATCACCATAGGCAGACATGGCCAGTGTGCGTGGAATCGGAGTCGCTGTCATCACCAGTTGATGCGGTGACATACCATCTAGCCCTTTATTTCTGAGAGCAAGGCGCTGATCTACACCAAAGCGATGCTGTTCATCAATAATCACCAGACCCAGTTTGGCAAACTCGACATTTTCCTGAAACAGGGCATGAGTCCCGATGACCAGATGAGCGCTGCCATCCCGAATCAGCTGCTCTGCTGCTGCGCGCGCTTTACCTTTCTGCTTGCCGGAAAGCCAGGCTACATTTAAGCCTAAAGGTTCAAACCAGCGTTTAAAGTTCAGATAATGCTGCTCGGCCAGAATCTCGGTCGGTGCCATCAATGCCACTTGCCAGCCTTCTTCCAGTGCATGGCAGGCAGCTACACCGGCCACCAGTGTTTTACCCGCGCCGACATCGCCCTGAACCAGACGTAACATCGGCTTATTTGTTTTTAAGTCCTGCGCAATTTCTCTGGATACACGTTTTTGCGCACCGGTCATTTCAAAAGCCAGACTGGCCAGTAACCGTTTGGCATAGGTCTGACTTGGCGCAAATGAAGGTGCTTCGACCTGCTGGATGAAGGCGCGTCGGGTCAATAAACTGATCTGATGCGCTACCAGTTCTTCAAAGATCAAGCGTTGCTGTGCAGGATGTGAGCCTTGTGCCAGCTGCAGCATATTGGCATTGACTGGCGGGTGATGGATATATTCCAGTGCCTGTTTCAGTGCATAACCGTTACTAAATTTTGCTGGCAGCAATTCAGGCAGATGATCGCTGTATTGAGCCAAGGCCTGCTGAATATAGTCCCGTATTTTTGGTTGGGTCAGGCCTTCAGTCGCCGGATAAATTGCCGTGAGCTGGGTTTGAGGTAAAGGTGTGTCCTCAGTAATGACTTGCAGTTCGGGATGATACATTTCCAGACCGCGCGCACCAACCCGCACTTCACCAAAAATTCTTAAACGGTTACCCAGTTTGCAGCGGTCGGTAATGCCTTTATAAATATGATAAAAACGTAAAGTGACTTTGCCAAAATCATCATCCAGCAGCACAGCCATGGATTTGCGTTTGCCAGGGGGGAAATCCACGCCTTTGACGATGCCTTCCAGCAGATAGCTGCGTCCCACGCTCAATTGATTCATAGGAATGATCGTGCTACGGTCTTCATAGTCACGTGGTAGATGAAAAAGCAAATCATCAGTATTGAAGATATTTAGTTTTTCGAGTAATGCAGCGGCGGCATTGCCAACGCCTTGTAACTGATGGACTGCAGCCATGTCCCCTCAACCAGATTTGTGATTCGGTGCTCAATGCATATTTTATTTATCGGTTATGGTAAAACATCCCGACGTGTGGCTAAACAACTATTTGAGCAAGGTCATCAAATTAGCACAATTAGCCAGAGTCCCAAAACAGATTCATTCGCAACTCATCTGATTCAGGATGTGCATCAACTGGATTTAACTGCAGTTACTCCAATTGACTGGGTCTATGTATTACTTAGTCCAAAACAAAGTACGGTTGAAGGCTATCAGCAGACTTATCTGGATTCGGTTCAACCTATTGTGGCTGCCTTGAAACAGCATCCGGTGAAACGGATTGTGGTGGTGTCATCGACACGAGTGTATGGGCAAGATGCCGGTGAAATCGTAGATGACGAAACTGAAATTTACCCAATTGATGCTCAGGGCACAATCTTACAGCAGATGGAGCAGGCTTATTTCGCTGCTTATCCTGAGCAATGTACGATCATTCGTCCAAGTGGGATTTATGGAGCATCGGTAGAACGCTTACAAAAAATGGCTGCCTCGATGACGAGTTATCCGAATCTGCACTGGTCCAATCGGATTCATATTGAAGATTTATCACGTTTTTTATCACAGATGATTCACGTGGAACATCCTGAAACTTCTTATATTGTGACCAACAACGATCCAAAATTATTGCATAAAATATTGCAATGGTTCCAACAGCAGATAGGGCTTCCTTTGCTTAAGGTGGAAAGTGAGCAGGTCACGGGTAAAAAGCTTTATGCGACCCGAATGCAAAAAATGGGATTTGAATTAAAACATCTGGACTGTTATGAGGATTATTTGGAGTTGATGAGGAAAAATAATCCCTTCTAACCTCCCTTTAAAAAGGGAAGAATCCCCCTCCTTTTCAAAGGAGGGTTAGGGGAGGATTTTATCTAGAACCACCTCTCCCTAATCCTCACTTGCGCTTCGTTTTAAAAGCCGTGCTTTAAAACTCGCTCAGGAGAGGGAATGCTATATTTAAATAATGGCATTAGCTTCTCAGTTTTCACTTCTTATAAATTCTTAAATAAAAAAGAGAGGCCTTAGCCTCTCTTTTTTATTTAATCTTACTTCTTTTTCCGCTTCGCACGTTTCTTGGCTTGTTCTGCCGCAACTGCATCCAGGGCTTCTTTAAGTTCTTCATCGGTAAAGGCGGTAATGTGATGCAGCATCTGCAATTTCACTTCGTCCAATACCAGATCGGCATATTTCGCTACATTGGTCAGCTGTTCATCAAAGACAATCGCATTGTCTTCATTGGTACACAGATAACCTTTCTGGGTTAATACTTTAATGAAGCTCTGGAACAGGGCTTTATCGAAGAATTCAGGCGAATTGAACTCGTATAGTACAGACAGACGCTGACCAACTAAATAGCTCAGCTCTTCCACCTGACGGGTTGAAATATTGCCTGAATCACGCTGGGTAATCAGTGCCAAAGTCATGTAATAACGCTCCAGACTTTGGGTCACTGGGGCAGCCAGAACTTCGAGCTGATGATGCGCTTCAGTATTCGGTGCAGGTGCAATCAGGTTTTCGCCATCTTGCGTGATCAGTTTTGAAGAAATCAGGTTATCAATATGGGCATTGACCTGATTTTGAATCTCATCTTCATGCCATTTTAAAAATAGCTCAGCTTTGAGGAACGGATACAGGGTGCTGCTGATATTGACCACATCATGACGGCGGATGGTGCCGTTATGTTCAGTCAGGGCTGCAATCAGGGATGGCAGTATAAAAGTATGCACAATATTATTACGGAAATAGGTCAGCAGAACCGCCTGATTATCTTCAATCGCAATAATATCGCCCAGTACATGCTTGACCCGTTTGATCAGTTTCAGCTTCATTGCATAGGCAATTATTTCTTTGCCTGACAGCGGTGTAACCTGCATGCGTTCATCATAAGGCAGGGCGGTGAGCAAGGTGCGATAGGTATCCAGCTGTTTGATACAGATTTCTTCATCCAGCGTATGTTTTGGCGTGGCCAGCAAGATTAAAGATAATAACGATACCGGATTGATCACCACCGCACTGTTGATATTTTCCAGAATAGCCTGTGCAGAGCTATTCACCGCGTCAGAAACCGCTTGTGGAACCGGATCATCATTCTTTTCGATCTTGATATTTTCTGCACCATGCTGTTTCAGGATATCATCCAGAAATACCGGTTTACCGAAGTTCAGGTGCACCTTGCCAAAAATGCGTTCAATCTTGCGCAGGGTTTTCAAAATACCAAAAATAGACTCGGCTTCTTTTGGCTTGCCACTCATCTCACCGACATAGGTACCACCTTCCATTAGGCGTTCATAGCCGATATAGGTCGGTACAAATACAATCGGTTTGGACTTGCCACGTAAATGACCATGCACGGTCATTGCCAGCATCCCGGTTTTTGGCGGTAGCAAACGACCGGTACGTGAACGGCCACCTTCAATAAAATATTCCAGCGGGGTATTACGTGACAGGACGCTATACAGATATTCTTTAAAGACCGTGGTATAGAGCGCGTTGCCGCGGAAGGTACGGCGAATAAAGAAGGCACCACCACCGCGTAAAATCTGACCGACAAAAGGCATATTCAGGTTATCGCCCGCAGCGATATACGGCACCATCAAGCCACGACGATAGATCACATAAGACAATAACAAATAGTCGATGTGACTGCGGTGACATGGGGTATAGACAATTTCATAATCCTTGGCCAGTTCACGCACGGTACTGAAATTATGCACTTCCACACCATCATAAAGCTGGGTCCATAAGCGGGTCAGGGCTTTATCGGCAAAACGTACGGTAGAATGAGAATAATCGGAAACGATTTCGTTCAGATAACCGATGGCACGACGTTCAGATTCCAGCATCGAGATTTTGCTACGAATACTGTCATTGCGAATCGCTGCCTGTACATCTGGTGACTTGATCAGGCCATGCATGACATTACGGCGGTCGGACAGATCCGGCCCGAGAATGACTTCGCGCTGACCATCCAGGTAATCATTTAAAGTGCTGACAATATAGGTGGCCGGCGCTGAATTTGGATACGTCTCTTTAGCAAAGTTAATCAAGGTGCGTAAAGACTGCGATTCATGGAACTCTAAATAAGACTGGCGACCATGCAGGCCGATATTGACCAGTTGTTTGACCCGGCTTGGCGTAGACCAGGTATCGGTAAATAAAAGCTTAAACCAGGAATCTTCTTTCTCCGGTTCACGTCCCCAAAGTACTGTTACCGGTACCAGTTCGACATCCAGTTCAGGATGCTGTTCCAGGATTTCAATCAGGCGTAACAGGCGCGGCGGGAAAGCATGCGGTGGTGAGCTGAGCAGATTATTTTCATCATGATGCTGTAAAAACAGTACTGATGCTTTTTCCTTACTGTTACCGAGTTGCATTGGATCAAGTGCAGCCGGCAATTTTAAGCGGCGCGTTTCTGCATCGACAACCAGTGCATTACTACGTGAATGGTTCTGTAAAACGTAGCAGACCAGCTTTTGCGATTCTGCTGCAGTCTGATCAGATTTAGGTGCTGTCACTTCACTTGGTACTTCCCCAAGAACATGAGGGGTAACCACAAGATCAAGTAACTTACTTGAAAGCTTGCGATACATTTGACCAAAGCCATTCTTGGACATAGCTGCTCCTAATTTTACTGACCAAAACCACAGGACTTCTGAGGGAATTTATTTTGCGGGTTTCTAAAGCGAAACAATATATCTTTTTTTAACAACTTCAACAGAAGTGCTTCAATTTTAGCGTGAAAGCAGGTGCTTTTCCTAGTCACTTATGACATCAGTATGACAGAACAGTCATGCAAACTTTAGAGTTTCGGTCTGATTTTGTGGCAGAATATTCCAGATCAATTATTTAGATCCGTTTTTCCATTTTGGATATCTCCAATATTAGATAGGTTGCTTATGAATGCCTTAACACAGGAACTGGTCGAGCTGCTCAGCTTAGAAAAGTTAGAAGAAAACATTTTCCGGGGAATCAGCCGGAATCTGGTGGGCAAGCGCGTGTTCGGTGGGCAGGTTTTAGGGCAGGCACTACGCGCCGCGTCTTATACCACAGACCGTCCAGCACATTCATTACATGCCTATTTTCTGTTTGGCGGGGATGTCAATGCACCGATTATTTATGAAGTGGATCGTATCCGTGACGGCAAGAGCTTTGTCAGCCGTCAGGTGCGCGCTATTCAGCATGGCCGTACCATTTTCATGTGTATGGTGTCTTTCGCGCATCAGGAAGAGGGCCTGAATTACCAGATTTCAGAGCCTGAATATCCACCGGCAGAAAGCCTGAAAAATGAAGCAGAGCTGATCAAGCAGATTATTGAGTTTATTCCGGAAAATGTTCGTGCATCTTTCACTCGTGATCGTCATGTAGAAATTCGTCCGGTCAATCCGCAAAATCCATTCCAGCCTCAACCTGAAGCACCGTCTTATGCGCACTATATCCGTACGCATGACCGTATTGCTGCAGAAGTCGATCAGATCTCCTTGCATCAGGCCATTGCTGCTTTCTATTCTGACTTTACCTTGATGACCACGGCGCTTCGTCCACATGGTCTGAGTTATATTTCGCCAAGCTTACAATGTGCCAGTATTGACCATGCCATGTACTTCCATAAACCATTCCGTGCGGATGAATGGATGCTTTACGATATGGATGCCACCCAGAGCGCCAGTTCGCGCGGCCTGAATTTTGGCCGGATGTGGCAGAACGGCGAGCTGGTCTGCAGTACCTCTCAGGAAGGTCTGATCCGCTTACGTGAAATCGAAACACAATAAGTTTGTAGTCTGTCAAAAAGCCGAATCCTAGATTGGGTTTTTTGTTTTTAAGCCGGATTAAAAAGGCCATTTGATGCCATGCTTCAACCATGCGTTTATAAAATATTACTCGATTCTATAGACACTGCATGGCATAGTGCGGCTTAAGATCAATATTAAAAATGCATGAAAAGATGAGCTTAAATACGCAAATTTTAATTGCCGCCGTATTGGGGGTGCTGTTTGGATTTCTATTGACGATATTTCCGCAGACCTCATTTTTTGATATCAGCTTATATGGCATCGGCATCGTCAGCAGTATTTTTATTGGCTTGTTAAAAATGCTGTTAGTGCCGCTGATTTTTAGCTCGATCGTGGTCGGCGTATCCAATCTGCAGGCGGGTGGGCAGCTAAGCCGCACCTGGAAAATTACCCTGATGTGCTGTGTGACCACCACTACCTTGGCACTTATTTTAGGTCTGGCGTGTGCGCATCTGTTTGATGTCGGTAAGGGTGTTGATGTGCTGATGTTCCAAGATGCCATGGCGCAACATCAAACACCGGATACGCTTACGCCATCTTCTTTCTTTACCAACTTTATTCAGAATACCCTGATCAATCCGTTTAAAGCATTTGCCGATGGGAATGTCTTGGCGGTGGTAGTCTTTGCCTTATTTGTGGGTGTAGCACTAGTCGCAGGTGGAGATAAATTCCGTACTGTGCGCAAGCTGAGTCACCAGTTTTTTGAAATCATGATGTTGATGATTAGCTGGGTGATGAAACTGGCACCGCTCGGTATTTTTGCCTTATTGGCTAAATTAATTGCCACTGAAGATGTTTCAGTTCTCAGTCGTCTGGCTGAATTCGCTGCGGTAGTCACCGGTACGACGATTTTTCATGGCATCGTGGTTTTGCCTTTATTGCTGTGGATTTTCGGCAAGATGGATCCGGTCACGTTCTTTAAAGGCACACGTGCTGCCTTGATTACTGCCTTTGCCACCAGTTCCAGTTCGGCCACCATGCCCTTGTCGATGAAATGCGCGCAGGAAAATTTAGGGGTACGTCCACATACTGCAGGCTTTGTGATTCCACTTGGTACACAGTTGAATATGGATGGTACGGCGCTGTATGAAGCAGCTGCAGCTCTGTTTATTGCCAATTTAATGGGGCTGGATCTGAGTCTGGGGCAGCAACTGGTGGTCTGTGCAACTGCGATGATTGCATCCTTAGGTGCACCGGGAATTCCGAGTGCCGGTATGGTGACCATGATTATGGTCTTGCAATCGGTTGGTTTACCTGCCGAGGCGATTGCCATTCTTTTACCGATCGACCGTTTACTGGATACCGTACGTACAATGGTGAATGTTCAGGGAGATATGATGATCAGCGTGGTGGTGGACCGGCATACGCGTGAACCCGATCTTCAAGCTACAGATAGCTAAAACATTTAAAAAAATAAAAAAGCAGGTATTTGACCTGCTTTTTTATTTGTACGTTGAGTTTTAATAAATCAAGAATGATCACAGATCATTTAGGTGATATGGTCTTAATCCGCTGAACGCTTATTCTGATTTAGCTCATCTGCCGCTTTAAGCTCGGATTGATCCTGCTCAAGCAATTCCAGCGGTTCTTCAGCTTCATTTAAATCATGAGTCGATACTTCAGCATGCTCAGAATCAGCTTCACTAAGCTCGAGCTCTTCAAGCGGTTCATCAGATTCATTCAAATCATGCGCTGATGCTTCCGGAATGCTGTCCAGATCATATTCAGATGCTTGATCTAAGGTAAAGTTCAAACGGCCACCCATGACGCTGGCCAGTTCTTCTAAACCTTGTTTGTTCATGGAGGAAAACAGTTGAATCGAGAAATCCAGCTTCATCTTTTTCAATGCCGCTTTGACTTCCTGCAAGGCTTTGGATGCAGGACCACGGTTTAGTTTGTCAGATTTGGTCAATAACACATGCACGAACAACTGGCGGGAATAAGCCCATTCCAGCATCATTACATCAAAGTGTTGCAGGGGATGACGGATATCCATCAACAATACCAGGCCTTGCAAGCTTTGACGGTGAATCAGGTAATTTTCCAGTTCTTTTTGCCAGACCAGTTTCATTTTTTCAGGCACAGCCGCATAACCATAACCGGGTAAGTCGACCAGACGCTGATCCGGATTACCCAGGCTGAAAAAGTTGATCATCTGGGTACGGCCAGGTTTTTTCGATGCACGTGCCAACTGTTTCTGGTTGGTCAGGGCATTAATCGCACTAGACTTACCCGCATTCGAGCGGCCGGCAAAAGCAATTTCATAGCCTGTATCTTCTACACAAAGACTGAGTTTGGGTGCACTCATTAAAAATTCGGCTTTGCGTAGCCAGTTGAGTGCGCGCACAGAATATTCAGTAATGGCAGAATCAACTTTTTTCTCGTAGCTGATCTTTTGCTTAGGCGCATGGGCTGTCTTACTGTTTTTGGATTTTCCTCTGCTGTGGTGCATAACTCAACTTCAATAAATGATCTACAATGAAACATTATAAAGGAAGTCGCACAGGCAAGCGAACTTTGCCGCAAGAATAAGTCACAAGACCTGACCCGGAAGACTTTAAAGATTAATCAGGCCGATCGGAGAATTTGTACTGAAACGCGCATTTCGTGGCCTAATCACATCTTTAAGCACATATTGGTCCAGACTGCTATAAAACTGTTCCACCGCATCATCTAAAATACCTTTTAAACCACAGGTCGGACGTAATACGCAGGGTGGGCTATTGCATTCCACTACATTGCTGTCGCGTTGCAGGATCCGCACAATCTGTCCCAGCTGGAGGTTCAGGCTGGCCGGATTTAAACGTATGCCGCCACCTTTACCACGTGTGGTAATCAGCCACTCCTGTTTCGCCATAAAATGCACGATTTTCATGGCATGATTTTGTGAAACCTGTAATCGCTCAGCAAGTTCTGCAATGGTATAGGGGAGATCACGTGGCTGTGCGACATACATCAGAATCCGAAGCGCATAGTCAGTGAATTTATTGAGTTGCATAACGTCAACAGCTAGAAAATGAAAGAATTGAATGTTAAAAGCTCCACGAATGGAGCTTTTAATCAGAATCTGATGCTAGTCTAAACCGTTTTTGCAATTAAAGCTTGAGCGGGGCAGACACTTCAACTACATCACCAACTTTGTAGTGGTCGATCAGTGTCTGTGCAACCGAGAATGCGGTTGGATTTTCTTCCGCTTTCACAGTAATTTGATATTGCTCGTTTTGAGCCTGATCAAAGCTAAACTGTTGTGGTTGACGAATGTGCTGTTCAGGCACCTGTACACGTACTGAAATATGTTCACCGGCTTCAGCACTTGCAATCGCTGCACCATCTTTAGCTTTAAGTGTAAAGATTTTACCTGCGTCGGTATCATTGACTGCTGCTACTTCAAATTCGCGCCAGCCCGCCCAGCCACCATTTTCAGAAGCTAGGGTGGCATATTTAGATTTTTCCACACCAATCAAAATATCTGCCAGTTGCATATACGCTTCTTTCCAGGCTGCAATCAGGTCTGAGTCCATGGGTACATCTAAAACTTCGCTGATCGAGTGCAACAGATTCTCACCGACAATCGCATATTGATCCGGTTGAATATCCAGGCTGACATGTTTAGTGGTAATGCGTTCGATGGCTTTGGCCAAAACGCCCGGATTGGTAATGTTTTCGGCATAGGCAAGTACTGCGGCAGCCAAGGCACGTGGTTGACGGCCAGTACTTTGATGATCCATGTTGAAGGTGTTTTTCAACTCTGGATGGTTTTTCAGCATGCGGTTATAGAAATACGTGGTAAGTGCTACGCCGTTTTCACGTAAAACAGGAACAGTCGCTTGTACAAGTTCAATATGTTGTGGAGTCATGAGAGCCGTCTACAGGTGTTTTTTAAAAGATGTATTTAAATTACATCTTTTAAAATGGCTTTACAATAGCGCATAGTCATAAAACCATAAAAAAATTACGGGATATAAAAATATCCCATAAAAAGTGTGATGATGATCGGAAAAGGAGGGGGATTATTTGCGGCCAAACAGCGAACCCAGTAAGCCGCGCACAATTTTCTGCCCAGTACTCCCGCCCAGGCTACGGGCAGCACTTTTGGCAAAGGTGCCGACAATATCCTGAGTCAGTTTTTCTCGTTGCTTGGCTGCGCGTTCAGCTTCTTTTTGCTGTTCTCGTGCCAGACGTTCCTGTTCTTTAATTTGCTGCTTGGCAAGAGCTTCCTGTTCCTTGCTTTGCTGTTTGGCAAGTTCGGCGGCCTGAGCCTGTTGCTGGCGTTCTGCGACCTTGTTTTGCAGCATTTCATGGGCGCTATCCCGATCGACTGGCTGCTCATAAATACCGGCGACAATACTTTGCTGCATGAGAGCCTTGCGTTCTTCAAGCGAGATCGGTGTAAAGGATGAATGCGGCGGCATGACCCAGCCACGCTCTACTATTTGCGGAATGCCTTTTTCATCCAGGCAGCTAATTAGGGCTTCACCGACAGCAAGTTCGGTAATCACCTGATCGACTTTAAATTCAGGATTGGCTCGGAAAGTCTCTGCTGCGGTTTTCACTGCTTTTTGATCTTTGGGAGTGAAAGCCCGCAAAGCATGTTGAACCCGATTGCCGAGCTGGCCTAAGACACTTTCAGGTAAGTCCAACGGATTTTGCGTGACAAAATAAATCCCTACACCTTTCGAGCGAATTAGACGCACCACCTGCTCAATTTTTTCTTGCAGGGCAGGGCTGGCATTATCAAATAAGAGATGGGCTTCATCAAAGAAAAACACCAGTTTAGGTTTGTCCAGATCGCCGACTTCGGGAAGCTGTTCAAACAGCTCGGAGAGCATCCAGAGTAAGAACGTGGCATATAGCTTAGGCGTATTCATCAGCTTGTCAGCCGCCAACAAATTGATATTGCCACGGCCCTGACTATCCGTCTGCAAAAAGTCCATCAGATCCAGCGCCGGTTCGCCAAAAAACTGGTCACCGCCTTGGTCAGCTAGTGCCAATAAATTACGTTGAATCGCACCGAGACTGGCGGGAGATAAATTGCCATATTCAGCTTTAAACTCAGCCGCATGCTCAGAGATATAACTCAGCATCGCTTTTAGGTCTTTAAAGTCGATCAGTAATAAACCCTGATCATCGGCAATCCGAAACACGGCAGATAAAACACCTTCCTGAGTGTCATTCAGATTCAGCATTTGAGCAAGCAGCAACGGACCAATTTCAGAAATGGTAGTGCGAATCGGATGACCCTGTTCGCCAAATAAATCCCAAAACACCACTGGTGAGGCTGCAAAAGGAATGGACTCGATATTGAGACTTTTAATCCGTTCATCAAACTTGGGGCTGCTTTCACCTGCTTTGGCCAGGCTGGACACATCGCCTTTGGCATCGGCGAGGAAAACAGGCACACCAATTCGAGAAAAGCTCTCCGCCAATACTTTTAAAGTCACAGTCTTTCCGGTACCAGTGGCACCTGCAATCAAGCCATGTCGATTGGCAAGTTGGGAATGCAGCACAATATCCTGTGTGGTATCCGCAGTTTTTTTAGCAATAACAATTGGTCTACCCATAGCTTTTCCTGTTATTTATTATTCGTTTTTAAGTTTTTTCATTTGTTCTAGTGCATGCTGAATATCTTGAATCAAATCTTCCGGATATTCCAGTCCAATACAGAAACGAACCAGCAAGCCGTCTTTTAAGTGTGAATGTTCCAGCACACGCATGTCTTTTAAGTTATATAGCATGACCAGACTGACAGGGCCACCCCAACTAAAGCCAAGCTTAAACAGTTTTAAGCTATCACAGAAATTCCGGATATCCTGCATTACGTATGTGCTGTCAAAGATCACGCTGACCAGGCCGGCACTATCACCTTGCTTGCAAATTTCTTTCCAGTACTGATGGCCTGCACTGTCCGGATCTGAAGGATGAAGTACTTGCACAAACTCGGTTTGCTGTTTAAGCCATGTCATTAATGTAAGCGCACTGTTGGATTGATGTTGATATCGCAGTTGCATCGAAGCCAGACTACGTTGTATCTGTGCCACATCATCACCAGAAACACTAATGCCCTGAATGGCATGCGCACGGAACAGTTTGTGATGCAGGGTCTTATCTCGCGTAACCACTGAGCCCATCAGGATATCACCACCGCCGCTTGGATATTTGGTCAGTGCATGTACCGTCATATCTACACTTAAATGCTCTTCACTAAAATCAAAGGCATCAAAAGCCAGACCTGCGCCCCAGGTATTATCCAGCGCAGTAAGAATATTGTGTGCCTGAGCTTTTTTCACTAAACCAGCCAGATCCGGAAATTCCAAGGTGACTGAGCCAGCAGCCTCGAGCCAGATCAGTTTGGCTTTATCTGTAGGCTGAAATGTATCAAGCTCTATGGGATTGTAGACCTTAACCGTAATTCCATAACGCTTTTCCATATTGCGTAAATGCTCCATGTTTGGACCATAGATATTGTCAGCCACCCAAACCTCATCGCCCTGGCTTAAAAAGCAAGAATTCACGAGATTAATCGCGGATAAACCACTCGGTGCGAGCAGGTGATATAAACCACCTTCGAGTTGTGCGATGTTATCGCCCAGCGTAAAGGTCGTAGGCGTGCCATGCGTGCCATAACTATAATCATAGTCATCGGTCCAATGGCGATTAAACAGGGCATCGGTATTGTTAAAGATAATGGTCGATGCACGATAGAGGGGAGGCTGAATGGTAGAAATCGCTTGAGGAGCCTTTCGTGGTGCATGAATCAGGCGAGTTTGAGAGTCTTGTTTCACGTGAATGCGCTCAAATGTAATCAAATATTACTCTAGCTTAAGAGAATCTGTGACTCACTGCCAGTTACGTTGTGAATTGTTTAAAAACAACAAGTCTTATAAAAAGTTGGCTTCATTTTTGCAAAACCTAAATCTATATAGCTAAAAAAAATAGGTTGAGGAGCATGAAATCGCATTTAAAAGTGCATTATTTTCAGCATATTGCTGGTGAGGGTTTTGGTAGTTGTTATGAATTTTTAAAGCAGCATCAGGCGCACATTACAGCGACTGAATTTTTTGCTTTACCCGTCGATCGACCTTTGGAGATCGAGGCGCTGCCTGCAGTGGAAGAGGTGGATTTGCTGATCATTATGGGGGGTACCATGAGTGTGAATGATGAAGCGAATTTCCCTTGGTTAAAAATAGAAAAACGCTGGTTGCGTCGCTATCTTTCGCATGGTAAACCGGCAATTGGCCTGTGTCTAGGTGGGCAGTTGATTGCAAATGCTTTGGGTGCAGGTGTTAGTCGCAATCCAGAACAAGAATTGGGGTGGACCACGGTGCACAGAGTGGCGAATCTACCAGAGACGTGTTTTAGCCTGCCGGAGCAGTTTAATATTCTGCAATGGCACAATGAAACATTTGAATTGCCCAAAGGTGCAGTCCATCTGGCAGAAAATGAAGCCTGTCGTAATCAGATGTACCAGTTGGGCAGAAATGTATTGGGCTTCCAGTTTCATCCTGAAATCACGCCGGAAACCCTGGCATTGTTTTTGGAAAATGAAGAAGAGCTTGCGCAATTTTCAGGAAAATATGTGCAAAATTTATTTGAATTAAAAAAAACCACGAAGCAAAAATTTATTGAAGGAAATCAGATGTTAAATCGTGCTATAGAATATGTTTTGGCAAAAACTGCCTAATATTTACACAATAAACTATTGTTTTAAGTCATAAATTGAAAACTTGGATAAAACCATAAAAGAGATTTGCTTATGCATTAAACAATGGCTATAATAAGCGACCCTTCAATAGGAAGGGGGTTAACTGCGAATAAAGTAGTTAACTATCGTTACAGTCGTGGCATCGATCATGACCTTAGTGATATTTCACTGCTCTTGACACTTGCCCACATAAAGTGGGGTGAGATGCGTCAAGAGTGATTCTTTATATATTTGGCTTGGAGTTTACTGGTATGTCTAACCAGAGAATTCGTATCCGTCTTAAGTCTTTTGATCATCGCCTGATTGATCAATCAGCTCAAGAAATCGTAGAAACCGCAAAACGTACTGGCGCACAAGTGTGTGGTCCAATTCCAATGCCAACACGCATTGAACGTTTTAACGTTTTAACATCACCACACGTAAACAAAGACGCGCGTGACCAGTACGAAATCCGTACTTACAAGCGTTTGATCGACATCGTTCAACCTACAGACAAAACTGTAGATGCATTGATGAAGTTAGATCTTGCAGCTGGTGTTGATGTTCAGATCGCATTGGGTTAAGGCTTTCGGGTTAATTAACACTCTAAGTTAATTAGGCCGCTTTTTTAGAGGTTTATGCACATGGCTATTGGTTTAGTCGGTCGCAAGTGCGGTATGACACGTATCTTTACAGATGCTGGTGTTTCTGTGCCTGTTACAGTGATTGAGGTTGATCCTAACCGCATCACTCAAATCAAAACGCTTGAAACTGATGGTTATCAAGCGATTCAAATCACTACTGGTGAACGTCGCGAATCTCGCGTAACTAACGCTCAGAAAGGCCACTTCGCGAAAGCGGGTGTTGCAGCTGGTCGTCTAGTTCAAGAATTCCGTGCTACAGAAGCTGATCTTGAAGGTCGTGAAGTTGGTGGTACGCTTACCGTTGAATTGTTCCAAGTTGGTCAAGTTGTTGACGTAACTGGTCAATCTAAAGGTAAAGGTTTCCAAGGTGGTGTTAAGCGTTGGAACTTCCGTACGCAAGATGCAACTCACGGTAACTCAGTTTCTCACCGTGTTTTAGGTTCTACTGGTCAAAACCAGACTCCTGGTCGCGTATTCAAAGGCAAAAAAATGGCTGGCCATTTAGGTGCTGAACGCGTAACTACACAGGGTCTTGAGATCGTTGCTATCGACACAGAACGTTCAGTTCTAGTTGTTAAAGGCGCGGTTCCTGGTGCTACTGGTGGCGACGTAATCGTTCGTCCTACGATCAAGGCCTGAGGGGAAATAACGTGAATTTAAATACTGTTTCCGGCTCTGCTGTTGAATTATCAGAAGTTGCGTTCGGTCGTGAATTTAATGAAGCTCTTGTTCACCAAGTGGTTACAGCTTATTTAGCTGGTGGCCGTCAAGGTTCAAAAGCTCAGAAATCACGTGCAGACGTTTCTGGTGGTGGTCGCAAGCCATTCCGTCAAAAAGGTACTGGCCGCGCTCGTGCTGGTTCTATTCGTAGCCCAATCTGGGTTGGCGGTGGTAAAACTTTTGCTGCTCGTCCACAAGACTGGTCTCAAAAAGTAAACCGTAAAATGTACCGCGGTGCTATGCAATGCATCCTAGCTGAACTTGTTCGTCAAGATCGCCTAGTTTTAGTTGAAGAGTTTGCTGTTGCAGCTCCAAAAACTAAAGAATTGCTTGCAAAACTTAACGACTTGAATGCGACTCGCGCATTGATCGTTACTGATGCTGTTGATGAGAACCTGTATCTTGCTGCGCGCAACATTCCACACGTTGATGTGGTTGATGCTGCTGCAATCGATCCGGTTAGCTTGATTGCGTTCGACAAAGTTGTTATGTCTGTAGCTGCTGCTAAGAAAATTGAGGTAGAACTCGGATGAACAACGAACGTATCTATCAAGTCCTGCAAGGACCTGTATTCTCAGAAAAAGCACAAGTTTTAGGTGAAACTGCTGGTGTTCAAGTGTTTAAAGTTGCATTAAATGCAAACAAGCTTGAAATCAAAAAAGCAGTGGAACAACTCTTTGGTGTGGAAGTTGTTAAAGTTAACACGACTATCACTAAAGGTAAGTCTAAACGCTTTGGTAAAACATTAGGACGTCGTTCTGATGTTAAAAAAGCATACGTCACCCTGAAAGCTGGCCAAGATGTTGAAATGGCTGACTTGGGCGATACCGCTGAAAGCACAGCGGAATAAGGACGAGAATTATGCCTATTCAAAAATGTAAGCCAACGTCTCCAGGACGTCGCTTTGTAGAGAAAGTGGTTCACGATCACCTTCACAAAGGCGCACCATACTCTCCGTTGGTTGAAGCTAAAAAACGTACTGGCGGCCGTAATAACAACGGTCACATCACGACTCGTCACGTTGGTGGCGGTCACAAGCAGCACTACCGTCTAGTTGACTTTAAACGTAACAAAGATGGTATTCCTGCAACTGTAGAGCGTATCGAATACGATCCTAACCGTACTGCACACATTGCACTTGTATTGTATGCTGACGGTGAGCGTCGTTATATCATCGCTCCTAAAGGCCTTCGCGCTGGCGATAAAGTACAGTCTGGTAACGATGCTCCAATTCGTCCAGGTAACTGCTTGCCGCTTCGCAACATGCCTATCGGTTCTACTCTTCACAACATCGAACTTAAAATCGGTAAAGGCGCGCAGTTAGCTCGTTCAGCTGGTACTTCAGTTCAGCTGTTGGGTCGTGACGGTTCTTACGCTATCGTTCGTCTGCGTTCAGGCGAGATGCGTAAAATTCACGTTGAATGCCGTGCTGTGTTAGGTGAAGTATCTAACTCAGAAAGCAACCTTCGTTCACTAGGTAAAGCTGGTGCATCACGCTGGCGTGGTGTTCGTCCTACCGTTCGTGGTATGGCGATGAACCCAGTTGACCATCCACATGGTGGTGGTGAAGGGCGTAACAAAGGTATTCAACCTGTAAGCCCATGGGGTCAAAAAGCTAAAGGGTACAAGACACGTACCAATAAGCGTACGACTAAGATGATTATTCGCGACCGTCGCGTTAAGTAACAAGTAAAGGAATCTGACAATGCCTCGTTCTCTGAAAAAAGGCCCATTCGTCGATGCGCACTTGTTCGCTAAGGTTGAAGCGGCTATCGCGGCTAATAACCGTAAGCCGATCAAAACTTGGTCGCGTCGTTCGATGATCCTCCCGGATTTTGTTGGTTTAACAATTTCTGTACACAATGGCCGTAACCACGTTCCTGTGATCGTTTCTGAGCACATGGTTGGTCACAAGCTTGGTGAATTTGCACCAACTCGTACCTATCGCGGTCACGGTGTTGACAAGAAATCTAAACGTTAATGGGTGCTATGATGGAAGTAACTGCTAAATTACGCGGTGCCGCTATCTCGGCACAAAAAGCTCGTTTGGTTGCAGATCTTATCCGCGGCAAATCTGTTGCGCACGCTCTTAACATCCTTAACTTCAGCAACAAAAAAGCTGCAGTTCTAGTTAAGAAAGCGTTGGAATCTGCGATTGCAAACGCTGAACACAATAACAGTTTAGATGTAGACGACCTTAAAGTTTCTACGATCTACGTTGATGAAGGCATGAGCCTGAAACGTATTATGCCACGTGCTAAAGGCCGTGCAGATCGTATTACTAAGCGTACTTGTCACATCACCGTTAAGGTAGGGGTTTGATATGGGTCAGAAGGTTCATCCAATCGGTATCCGCCTAGGTGTTGTGAAACGTCATAACGCTAACTGGTATGCGAATCCGAAACAATACGCTGAATACTTGCTTAAAGATCTTCAAGTTCGTGAGTTTTTGATCAAAAAACTTAAAAACGCGATGATCAGCAACATTCTTATCGAACGCCCTACAGGCGCTGCTAAAGTAACTATTAGCACTGCTCGTCCAGGTATCGTAATCGGTAAAAAAGGCGAAGATATTGAGAAACTACAACGCGAATTGACATCTATCATGGGTGTTCCTGCGCAAGTAAGTATCAATGAAATTGATCGTCCAGACTTAGACGCGCGTCTAGTTGCTGAAGCTATCGCTTCTCAATTAGAAAAACGTGTAATGTTCCGTCGTGCTATGAAGCGTGCGGTACAAAACACAATGCGTGCTGGTGCTAAAGGTATCAAAGTAGAAGTTTCAGGCCGTTTAGGTGGTGCTGAGATTGCTCGTACTGAGTGGTATCGTGAAGGTCGTGTACCTCTACATACGCTTCGTGCAGATATCGACTATGCGACTATGCGTGCTGAGACTACTTACGGTACGATCGGTGTTAAAGTTTGGATCTTCCGTGGTGAGATCTTGGGCGGCATGAAACAAGTCATGAACCCAGCTCCAGCAGAAGAGCGTCCAGCTAAACGCGGTCGTGGTCGTGGTGAAGGTCAAGAGCGTCGTGGTCGTCGCAATGATCGTTCTGCTGAAAAAGGAGAATAATCCATGTTGCAACCTAAGCGTACTAAATTCCGTAAAGTGCAGAAAGGCCGTAACACTGGTCTAGCACACCGCGGTAGCACAGTATCTTTCGGTACTATTGCACTTAAATCAGTTGAACGTGGTCAAATGACTGCGCGTCAAATTGAAGCAGCGCGTCGTACAATTAGCCGTCGTATTAAGCGTGGTGGTAAGATCTTTATCCGTGTATTCCCGGACAAGCCGATTACTTCTAAGCCTCTTGAAGTGCGTATGGGTAAAGGTAAAGGTTCTGTGGAATATTGGGTTTGCCAAATCAAACCAGGTAAAGTCTTGTACGAAATTGATGGTGTTAACGAAGAATTGGCTCGCGAAGCGTTTACGCTTGCAGCAGCTAAGCTTCCGTTTAAAACCGCTATCGTGACTCGGACGGTAATGTAATGAAAACTAAAGATCTACGTGAAAAGTCGGTAGAAGAGTTGACAGCTTTGCTTGATGAGCAACAGCTTAACCAATTCCGTCTTCGTATGGCGAAAGCAACTGGTCAATTGGGTAAATCGCATGAAGTTGCACTTACTCGTCAGACTATTGCTCGTATTAAGACCCTCCTTACCGAAAAACAGGGGAACGGACAATGAGTGATAAAACAGTCCGCACGTTAACTGGCAAAGTTGTAAGCGACAAGATGGATAAATCTATCGTTGTTCTTATTGAACGCCAAGTTCAACACCCGTTGTATGGCAAATTAATCCGCCGTTCAACAAAATTACATGCTCATGATGAGAACAACACAGCGAAAGCTGGTGATGTTGTAACCATTAAAGAAAGCCGCCCAATTTCTAAAACTAAGTCTTGGACTCTAGTTGAAGTTGTTGAAGCAGCTGCTGAGTAATTAACGTTCTTGTTGCATCATCGGTCAATTTCGAGTACTCTTTGAGCCTTTCGAAATTTCGACCGGTGTTGCTCGGTTTTGGAGTAGGGCAATGATTCAGACCGAAACTATGCTCGACGTAGCAGACAACAGTGGTGCACGCCGCGTACAATGTATTAAAGTACTTGGTGGCTCGCATCGTCGTTATGCTTCTGTTGGCGACATTATTAAAGTTACTGTAAAAGAAGCAATTCCACGCGCACGTGTTAAAAAAGGTGACGTGATGAATGCGGTTGTGGTTCGTACAAAATTCGGTATCCGTCGTGCAGACGGTTCAGTGATTCGTTTCGACGATAACGCTGCTGTTATTTTGAACAACAACAAAGCGCCGATTGCAACTCGTATTTTCGGACCAGTGACTCGTGAACTTCGTACTGAACAGTTCATGAAAATTATTTCATTGGCTCCTGAAGTTCTATAAGAGGCGATCATGGCTAAGATTAAAAAAGGCGATCAAGTAATTGTGATCGCAGGTAAAGAAAAAGGCAAACAGGGTACTGTTCTGTCTGTTTCTAATGACCGTGTTAAGGTTGAAGGCCTTAACTTGGTGAAGAAGCATCAGAAGCCAAACCGTGCTACAGGCGCTGAAGGTAGCGTTGTAACTCAGGAAGCTTCGCTTCATATTTCAAACGTGGCAGTTTTTAATGCTACAACCCAAAAGGCTGACCGTGTTGGTTACCAAGTGATTGATGGCGTGAAAACTCGCGTATTCAAATCAAATGGTGAATCAGTGGCGGTAGCGAAGTAATAGGTTGATATAGGCCATGGCCAGACTTAAAACACGTTACAACGACGAACTTAAAGCTCAATTACAAGAAGTATTGGGCGTTAAGAATGTGATGGAGATTCCTCGCATCACTAAAATCACGATCAACATGGGTGTTGGCGCAGCTGCTGCTGACAAAAAACTCCTTGATGGTGCTCTTTCAGATATGCAAGCTATCGCTGGTCAAAAACCAGTACTTACGTTAGCTCGTAAATCAATCGCTGGTTTTAAAATCCGTGATGGTTGGCCGATCGGTTGTAAAGTTACTTTACGCGGCGAACGTATGTACGAATTCTTGGACCGTTTGATCTCGATTGCGATCCCTCGTATCCGTGACTTCCGTGGTTTCTCTGCGAAATCATTCGACGGTCGTGGTAACTACTCAATGGGTCTTAAGGAACAAATCATGTTCCCTGAAATCGATTTTGACAAGATTGATCGTATTCGTGGTATGGATATTACCATTACTACGACTGCTCGCACCGATGACGAAGGCCGTGCGCTTATGCGTGCATTCGGCTTCCCGTTCAAATAAGAGGTCGATATGGCTAAGAAAGGTATGATTAATCGCGAATTGAAACGCGAAGCTACTGTTGCTAAATACGCTGCAAAACGTGCTGAATTAAAAGCTGTTATTGCAAACGTAAATGCATCAGACGAAGAACGTTTCGAAGCGATGATGAAATTACAAGCATTACCACGTAATGCATCTCCAGTACGTCTACGTAACCGTTGTGGTTTAACTGGTCGTCCTCATGGTTACTTCCGTAAGTTCGGTTTAAGCCGTAACAAATTACGTGAAACAGTAATGCAAGGTGATGTACCTGGCGTTGTTAAGGCAAGCTGGTAAGGAGCACTATAGATGAGTATGCAAGATACCGTTGCCGACATGCTAACACGTGTTCGTAACGCACAAATGGCAAAGAAACAAACTGTTTCTATGCCTAATTCTAAGTTGAAAGTAGCAATTGCTAACTTACTTCAACAAGAAGGTTATATTTCAAACGTAGAAGTTGCGGATGCTGAAGGCAAACCAACTCTTACTTTGACTTTAAAGTATTTCGAAGGCAAACCAGTTATCGAAACTGTGAAGCGCGTAAGCCGTCCAGGTCTACGTCAGTATCGCGGTAAAGATGCACTTCCGAGCGTTAAGCAAGGTTTAGGTATTGCAATTGTTTCTACAAGCAAAGGCATCATGACTGATCGCGCTGCACGTGCTGCAGGCGTTGGTGGTGAAGTTATTGCTTTTGTTTCTTAATAGGTGATTCCTCATGTCTCGTGTGGCTAAAGCCCCAGTAACTGTACCTAACGGTGTAACAGTTACTCAGAACGGCCGGCAGGTCGAAGTGAAAGGCACTAAAGGTACATTGTCTTTCAACCTGCATGCGCTGGTCGAGCTTAAACAGGAAGACGGTATTCTAGCTATTGCTCCAGTACAAGAGTCGAAAGACGCTTGGATGCAAGCTGGTACTGCTCGCGCTGTGCTTAACAACCTTGTAAAAGGTGTTAGCGAAGGTTTCGAACGTAAGTTACAGCTTATCGGTGTTGGTTATAAAGCTGCGGTTAAAGGTGACGTTGTTCATCTTAACCTTGGTTTCTCTCACCCGATCGATTATGCACTTCCTGCAGGTGTAACTGCTGAAACTCCAACTGCAACTGAAATCATTCTTAAATCTGCTGATAAAGCAGCTTTAGGACAGGTTGCTGCAGATATCCGTGGTTACCGTCCACCAGAGCCATATAAAGGCAAAGGTGTTCGTTATTCTGACGAAGTTGTACTTCGTAAAGAAGCTAAGAAGAAATAAGGCGCGAGGTTCTTATGAACGAAAAGAAACAATCCCGTTTGCGTCGTGCGAAAAGCACACGCTTGCACATCCGTGCATTGGGTGCGACTCGTTTGTGTGTAAACCGCACTCCGCGTCACATCTATGCTCAAGTTATCTCTGCAGATGGTGGCAAAGTATTAGCGCAAGCTTCTACTTTAGACGCTACTCTACGTGCGGGTACAACTGGTAACGTTGAAGCAGCTCAAAAAGTAGGTGCTTTAATCGCAGAACGCGCTAAAGCAGCTGGTGTTACTAAAGTTGCATTTGACCGTTCTGGTTTTAAATATCATGGTCGTATCAAAGCCTTGGCTGATGCTGCTCGTGAAAACGGCTTGGAGTTCTAATCATGGCTAAAGTTGAACAAAACGAAGGTCTTGTTGAAAAGCTGGTTGCCGTTGATCGTGTAGCCAAAGTTGTTAAGGGTGGTCGTATCTTCTCTTTCACAGCATTAACTGTTGTGGGTGATGGTAATGGTCGCGTAGGTTTTGGTCGTGGTAAAGCACGTGAAGTTCCAGCTGCTATCTCTAAAGCACTTGAAGCTGCTCGTCGCAATATGATTACTGTTGACCTTGTTGATGGTACGTTACAGCACCCAATTCATGCACGTCACGGCGCTAGCCGCGTATTCATGCAGCCTGCCTCTGAAGGTACAGGTGTAATTGCTGGTGGCGCTATGCGTGCAGTTCTAGAAGCTGTAGGCGTACGTAACGTGTTGACTAAATGCCGTGGTTCTACTAACGCTGCTAACGTAGTAAACGCAACTTTCAATGGTTTGCGTGATATGACTACTCCTGAAAAGGTTGCTGCGAAACGTGGTCTTTCAGTAGAACAAATTCAAGGGTAATCAATCATGAAAACGATTAAAGTTACCCAGACTAAATCTGCATCGCACCGCTTGAAAAATCACAAGCTTAGCCTGCAAGGTTTAGGTCTGCGTCGTATTGGTCATACTGTAGAAGTGTTAGACACACCTTCTAACCGTGGTATGATCAACCAAGTCTACTATATGGTTAGTGTAGAGGAATAAGCCATGACTCTGCGTTTAAATACAATTGCACCTGCAGAAGGTGCTAAACGTGACAACCTTCGTTTAGGCCGTGGTATCGGTTCTGGCGTTGGTAAGACCGGTGGCCGTGGTGTCAAAGGTCAAAACTCACGTAAGAGCGGTGGTACTCGTCCAGGTTTCGAAGGCGGTCAAACAGCACTTTATCGTCGTTTGCCTAAATTCGGCTTCACTAGCCAATTGGCTTTGAAAACTGCTGAAGTACGTTTATCTGAGCTTGCTAAAGTTGAAGGCGACATCGTGTCTCTTGAAACTTTAAAAGCTGCGAACGTTGTACGTAAAGACATGATCCGTGCTCGTATCGTACTTTCTGGTGAAATTACTCGTGCATTCACTGTTAAAGGTGTTGCATTGACTAAAGGCGCTAAAGCTGCTGTTGAAGCTGCTGGCGGCAAAGTCGAGGAGTAATCCCCAGTGTCTATGACTCCTAGTTCTTCAGGTCATGTCAACATGATGAAAGGCCAACCATTTCATGTGAAATACCGTGAAATTATTCGTCGAATGATGTTTCTCATTGGTGCGTTGTTGGTGTTTCGACTAGGAGCGCATATTCCAGTACCAGGCATCAATAATGCTGCGTTAGAAAACTTGTTTAATGCAAACCAAGGTACCATCCTTGGTTTGTTTAACATGTTCTCTGGTGGGGCATTAGAACGAATGTCTATTCTTGCTCTCGGGATCATGCCATACATCTCTGCATCGATTATCGTGCAGTTAATGTCAACTGTGGTTCCTTCGCTGGAAGCTTTAAAGAAAGAAGGCGAGCAAGGCAAACGTAAAATTAATCAATATACACGACAAGGTACATTATTCTTAGCGCTGGTACAGGCGATAGGTATGTGTGCAGGCCTGATCAGTCAGGGGATTACCCTGAATACTGGTTTGGCTTTTTATGTTCCTGCAGTAACCTCACTGGTTGCGGGGACCATGTTCTTGATGTGGTTGGGTGAACAGATTACCGAGCGTGGGGTGGGAAATGGTATTTCCATGATCATCTTTGCGGGTATTGTTGCCGGATTGCCTAATCTGATTATGCAATCTTTCTCATCTGTAGATAATGGCCAAACCAGCCTGATTGGCTTGGTAATTTTTGGTTTGTTGTCTTTGGGTGTTTTGGCAGCGATCGTGTTTATCGAGAAAGCGCAGCGTCGTATTCCGGTAAACTATGCTCAAAAACAACAAGGTCGTCGTGTATTTACTGCACAGCAGACACATTTGCCATTAAAAATTAATATGGCGGGTGTGATTCCAGCAATTTTTGCCAGTTCATTGCTTTTGTTCCCTGCGAGCTTAGGTCAGTGGGTGGGTAGTGCAGATCCAAATGCTGGATTTATTAAGCGTAGCCTGCAAGATGTCGCATTGGTATTGTCGCCTGGTCAGCCGTTGTATTTGGTGCTCTTTGGTGCGTTAATTATCTTTTTCTGTTACTTCTATACAGCACTGGTATTTAGTCCTAAAGAAGTGTCAGAGAACTTGAAACGCAGCGGAGCTTACGTGCCTGGTATACGTCCAGGTGAGCAAACTGCTCGTTACTTAGATCATATTCTCAATCGTTTGACCTTTATTGGCGCGATTTACATCGCAGTCATTTGTTTGATGCCGATGGTATTGCAAAGTTCATTTGGTATTCCATTCTATTTGGGTGGTACCTCTTTGCTGATTGTTGTGGTGGTAGTGATGGACTTTATGGCTCAGCTGCAATCACACCTCACTTCGCACCAATACGATAATCAAACGTTAATGAGAAAAACGACTGCTCATCCTAAGGGATAAGCGCACTTGAGGTTTCATCATGAAAGTACAAGCTTCTGTTAAGAAAATTTGTGGTAGCTGTAAAGTTATCCGTCGTAATGGGGTTATCCGCGTAATTTGTAGCGCAGAACCTCGTCATAAGCAGCGTCAAGGTTAATCTGATTAAGACCTGTTGATTTCTGTAGGCGAATTAGGTTATTATCCGCCCCTCAAGATTTTTGTGGGGCGGTTGATTATCTACTGCCTTTTTGGAGAAAATTGAATGGCTCGTATTGCCGGTGTAAACATTCCGGATAACAAGCACGCTGTTATCTCTCTAACGTATATCTTTGGTATTGGTCGCCATACTTCAAAAGCTATCTTAGCTGCTGCTGGTATTGCTCCAACTACTAAGATCCGTGAATTAGATGACGCTCAGCTTGATGCGATTCGTGCAGAAGTTGCTAAGGTTCCGACCGAAGGTGATTTACGTCGCGAAATTTCCATGAACATTAAACGTTTAATGGATTTAGGCTGCTACCGCGGTCTTCGTCATCGTCGCAGCTTGCCTGTCCGCGGTCAACGCACCAAAACTAACGCTCGTACCCGTAAAGGTCCGCGCAAACCTATTAAGAAATAAGATTTCTGGAAGCTAAAAGATGGCTAAAGATACTCGCGCACGCAAGAAGGTCACTCGTACCGTCTCTGAAGGTGTCGCACACATTCACGCTTCTTTTAATAACACCATTGTGACTATTACCGATCGTCAAGGTAATGCACTGGCTTGGGCCACTTCAGGTGGACAAGGCTTCCGTGGATCACGTAAATCAACTCCGTTCGCTGCTCAGGTAGCTGCTGAAGTTGCTGGTAAAGCTGCTTTAGACTACGGTTTGAAAAACTTGGACGTCCTTGTAAAAGGTCCTGGTCCTGGTCGTGAATCTGCGGTTCGTGCTTTAGGTGCAGTGGGTTATAAAATTAACAGCATTACCGATGTGACGCCAATCCCGCACAACGGTTGCCGTCCACCTAAAAAACGTCGCGTGTAAGGAGAAACATTCATGGCTCGTTATATTGGTCCAAAATGCAAACTCTCTCGTCGCGAAGGGACAGACCTGCAACTTAAATCAGGCGTTAAACCGTTTGATGTTAAGACAAAAAAACATGCGAAAGTTCCTGGCCAACACGGCGGGGCTCGTGGTGGTAAACAATCTGAGTACTCACTACAATTACGTGAAAAACAAAAAGTACGTCGCATGTACGGTGTTTTAGAGCGTCAATTTAGTAACTACTATAAAGAAGCTGCTCGTGTTAAAGGCGCAACTGGTGAAAACCTGTTGAAGCTACTTGAAAGCCGTCTTGATAACGTTGTTTATCGTATGGGTTTCGGTTCTACTCGCGCAGAAGCTCGTCAGTTAGTATCTCACCGTAGCATCACTTTGAATGGCCGTCGTGTTAACATTGCGTCTATCCAAGTTAAAGCGGGTGATGTGATCGCAGTTCACGAAGGCGCTAAGCAACAATTACGTATCAAAAACGCAATTGAATTAGCTACTCAACGTGGCATGCCTTCTTGGATGGAAATCGACCATTCTAAATTAGAAGGTACGTTCAAAGCTGCACCGGATCGTTCTGATTTACCTGCTGAAATCAACGAAAGCTTGATTGTAGAATTGTATTCTAAATAATCCTTGAGGAAGCAATATGACGCGTACTGCAAATGAGTTTCTAACTCCGCAAGCGATCAAGGTCGAAGCGGCAAGCGGGACCTCGGCAAAAGTTATTCTAGAACCATTAGAGCGTGGCTTTGGTCATACTCTTGGTAATGCTTTACGTCGCATCCTTCTTTCTTCTCTACCTGGCGCAGCTGTGGTAGAAGTTGAGATTGAAGGGGTCGAGCACGAGTACAGTACTTTGGAAGGCTTGCAGCAGGACATCGTCGAGCTCTTGCTGAACCTAAAAGGATTGTCGATTAAGCTGTTCGATCAAAATGAAGCTTATTTAACATTAGAGAAACAAGGTGCAGGCGACGTAACTGCGGCTGACCTTCGTTTACCTCATAATGTTGAAGTGGTTAACCCTGAACATTTGATCGGTACTTTAAGTGCCTCAGGCTCATTGAAAATGCGTCTGAAAGTGGCTCAAGGTCGTGGCTACGAGACTTCTGATTCACGCTTCCCTGAAGGCGAAACTCGCCCAGTGGGTCGCTTGCAGTTAGATGCGTCTTACAGCCCAATCAAACGTGTTTCATACACCGTGGAAAACGCGCGTGTAGAACAACGTACTGACCTTGATAAACTGATCATTGATCTTGAAACTAACGGTACTGTAGATCCTGAAGAAGCGATCCGCAAAGCTGCAACTATTTTGCAGCAACAAATTGCGATCTTCGTTGACCTTCAGAAAGATCAAGCACCTGTTGCTCAAGAGCCTCGTGAAGAAGTTGACCCAATCTTGCTTCGCCCAGTAGATGATCTAGAGCTAACTGTTCGTTCTGCTAACTGTTTGAAAGCAGAAAACATTTACTACATTGGTGATCTTGTACAGCGTACCGAAGTTGAGTTGCTTAAAACTCCTAACTTGGGTAAAAAATCGCTTACTGAGATCAAAGATGTTCTGGCTTCTAAAGGCTTACAACTCGGCATGCGTTTAGAGAACTGGCCACCGGCTAGTCTCCGTATGGACGATCGTTTCGCCTATCGTAGCCGTTAATTAAGTAGGACTATCACCATGCGTCATCGTAATAGTGGTGTGAAATTAGGCCGTACAAGCAGTCATCGTAAAGCGATGTTCCAAAACATGGCTAACTCTTTGTTCGAGCACGAGTTGATCAAAACAACTGTGCCTAAAGCAAAAGAGTTACGTCGTGTAGCTGAGCCTTTAATCACTTTAGCTAAAAACGATACAGTAGCAAACCGTCGTTTGGCGTTTGCTCGTACTCGTTCAGCAGCAACTGTTGGTAAATTATTTACCGTTCTTGGCCCTCGTTACAAAGAGCGTAACGGCGGTTATCTACGTGTTCTTAAAGCGGGCTTCCGTGCAGGTGATGCTGCACCGATGGCTTACGTTGAGCTAGTAGATCGCGAAGTTAACTAATTTCGTGAAGAATAACGCAAGTTGTTCGAAAAGGTCGGTTGAATAAACCGGCCTTTTTTATTGTCTGTATATTTTAATTTAGAGTGATTCAGTTTCAGATAACTGATCTGGCCTCAAAAGATAAAAAAATAACGCCTTTTTAATAAACTTGACATTGTGTATTGTCAGTTTTGTGATTTAATAAAAACAGATAGCATCGCTTAGGTAAAAGAACAAGATGGAAAAGCAGGTAGATATTTTAATCGTGGGTGCGGGGATCTCGGGGATTGGTCTGGCAGCGCATCTTTCTAAACATTGTCCACAACGCTCTTTTGAGATTATTGAACGCCGCGAAAGTATTGGCGGAACTTGGGACCTGTTTAAATATCCGGGAATCCGTTCTGATTCGGATATGTCGACTTTTGGTTTTAATTTTAAACCCTGGAAGAAAGAAAGCGTGCTTGCCGATGGCGCATCCATCAAAAATTATCTGACTGAAGTGGTGGATGAGTTTAAGCTACAGCCGAAAATCCATTTTCAGCATCGGGTCTTAAGTGCCAATTATGATTCTACAACCTGCAAATGGTCAGTAGAGATCGAGGATGCATACGGTAAGAAGCAGATCTGGATCGCCAACTTTGTACTGGGTTGTACCGGTTATTATAATTATGATCAGGGTTTTCAGCCGGAGTTTCCAAATCAAACTGCATTCAAAGGTGAGTTTATTCATCCACAACATTGGCCGGAAAATTTAAACTATAAAGGCAAAAAGGTAGTGATCATTGGCAGTGGTGCCACTGCGATTACTTTGGTTCCTGCGATGGTTAAAGGTGGAGCAGGACATGTCACCATGTTGCAGCGTTCACCGACTTATATTGCCTCTGTGCCCTCGCTCGATTTTATTTATTCAAAAATGCGTAAATATCTGCCTGAGGAGGTCGCCTATAAGCTGACACGTGCGCGTAATATCGGCATGCAGCGCGGGATTTACGCTTTGGCACAGAAACAGCCAAAATTATTAAAATCGCTTTTGCTTAAATCGGTGCAACTTCAGCTAAAAGGTAAAGTGGACATGAAGCACTTTACCCCGAATTATGAACCTTGGGATCAGCGTCTGTGTGTGGTGCCAGATGGGGATCTGTTTAAAATTTTACGTGAAGGGCAGGCATCAGTTGCAACGGATCAGATAGAAACCTTTACCGAAACGGGAATTCAGCTGAAATCAGGTCAACATCTGGATGCTGATATTATCGTCTCTGCCACCGGTCTGAATATTCAAATTCTTGGCGGGATTCAGGCGACGATGGATGGTCAGCCTATCGATACCTCACAGCATATGTTGTATAGAGGCATCATGGTCAGTGATATACCGAATATGGCGCTGATTATTGGCTATATCAATGCCTCCTGGACGCTTAAAGTCGACATTGCAGCTGAGTATATTTGCCGTCTGCTGAACTATATGGATCAGCAAGGTTATGCGCAGGTGATTGCTCAGGGAGATCAGAGTGAATTGCTTCAGGATACCGTCATGGGTAGTCTTAGTTCGGGTTATATTGCCCGAGCTGCAGACGTGATGCCAAAGCAGGGTAAACATGCTCCATGGAAAGTCAGCAATAATTATCTGGCAGACCGCAAGGAACTCAAGCAGGCTTCGTTTGAAGATGGGGTGCTGAAATTTAGAAAAAACAGCAATGCTTTAAAGCATAAACCGCGTTTGGTCTCTTAAATTTATATTTTTGCATACAGAAAAAGGAGTCCTGAGAGACTCCTTTTTTATGCATCCATTTTAAAGTGAACGGGCGATGAGTTCTTTCATAATTTCATTGGTACCCGCATAAATCCGGTTGGCACGGTTGTCGATATAAGCCCGGGCAATTGGATATTCCAGCATATAACCATAACCACCATGCAGTTGCAGACATTCATCTACGACTTTGCTGTACATTTCTGAAATCTTGTATTTGGCCGCAGCAGCGGCATCTACGCCTAATTCGTGCTTGAGTTGCAGCTGCATACAGCGATCCAGATAAGCGCGGCACACATCGATCTCGGTACGTAGTTCTGCCAGTTTAAAACGGGTATTTTGAAAATGGCTGATGCTCTTGCCAAAAGCCTGACGTTCCTTGGTATATTTTACTGTGTGGGCAAAAGCGGCTTCAGCACCTGCCTGACAGATAATCGCTACAATCAGGCGTTCCCAAGCTAGTTCTTTCATTAGCATCATGAAACCCATGCCTTCCGGACCGAGCAGGTTTTCTTTCGGAACCCGAACATTGTCAAAGAACAGTTCACAGGTATCTTGACCTTTCATGCCAATTTTATTCAGCGGCTTGCCTTTACTAAATCCAGCTTGGTCGGCTTCGACTATAATCAATGACAGATTGGCCGAACCTTTGTCATTATTGCCCGTTTTACATACCACAATCGTCATATCGCAAAGATAGCCATTGGTAATAAAAATCTTGGAACCATTAATCACATAGTCGTCGCCATCCAATACAGCAGATGTCCGCACTGCTTGCAGGTCAGAGCCAGTTCCCGGTTCGGTCATGGCGATTGCGGTGACGACCTCTCCAGACGCCATTTTCGGCAGCCATTGCTGTTTTTGAGCTTCACTGCCAAAGTTCAGCAGATAATTGGCGACGATATCCGAATGTAGCGAAAACCCAGTCGCTGAATCTCCGGCATAGGCCTGTTCCTCAATCAAAATCATGCTATACAACCGGTCTACGCCAGATCCGCCATATTCCTCAGGCATGGTAGCGCAGAGCAATCCAAGCTCACCGGCTTTATTCCATAGCTCTCGATCTACATGCTGCTGGCTTTCATAACGCTCGGTATGTGGAATGACTTCTTTCTCATAAAATTTACGTACCGTCTCGCGAAAAGCCTCATGTTCGGCAGTAAAGAGTTGGCGCGGCAGCATCGGAGCGAGTGGGCGAATGGCTGCAGATTGCATCTTGTTATTCCTTATTTTGATCTGTTTGGTTTAACTTAGGCCATGCCAAGATCAGCAGCAATGAGCGGAATGTTCAAATGACTTCAATCTGCTGATGCTTTTGGTCATTTCTATGAAATCCCTCGAAATTCAGCCAGCGCTTCAGGTAAACTATTCGGGTTTATAACGAGTTGGGGAAATTCGATGACTGATGACATCAGCTTAGAAGAGCGCAAAGTGATTTATCGTGCGCGTCGTGGTCTAAAAGAACTGGATGTATATTTTGATCCCTACGTAAAAAACCATTACCTGAATGCTGAGCCTTTCGAAAAACAGATGTTTGCAGAGCTGGTTGAGCAGGAAGACCCGGATTTGCTGGACTGGTTTATGGAAGTGTCTGAGCCGCCGCGTCCTGAACTAAAAGATTTTATCAAGAAGCTTAAATTTTACGTTCATGGATAATCGTTGCTTTAAGCTGAAACGCAGTCTCTGTGCATTGGCGTTTCAGCTTTTTATTTTTGCACTGCTGATGTATCTGTTGTATCAGTTATTGCCGATTGCACTTTGGGCAGTGTGCGCTGTCATAGGCTTGGTGATTTATCAGCTGTTTTACCGCAAGACACCACAGATTGAGCAGTTTGAATATCTGGATGGACGTGAATGGTCATTGACTACCAAAGCACGACCGACCCGTCGGGTATGTATTAGTCACGTAATTGATCATCAGGCGTATATTGTGGTGTATTTTCAGCATGCCAAGGCGCGACCTTTATTGATCTGGTGTGATCAATTGCCCTTCAAACAATGGAAATCCTTAAAATTATTGACTAAATTAATTTAGTTGTAAAACAAACGCATTTTAATGATTTAATTAAAATGCTCATAAAACAAATATTTAGACCAAATTCCTATTTTTATTGTCAGACAGAAATCAAGGTTAATCCATGACTTAGAGAAATTGTCTGACAATTTATTCCCTATGTTTTATTTTTAGCCTGTACATTTAACTCACCAACAGCAACTACGGGAGACCTTAATGGAATTTCCAGTATGGATGTTTCTGATCGTAGCGATTGTTTTAACGCTGGTGATCGGACGACTCGGGACAGTGTTGAAGGATAAATTTTCATCTTAATCAAGCAGGGTTTATTATTTTTCTGCTTGTACAGTTAATAAGTAGCATGTGCTGAACCGTCGCAATGCTACTTTTTTTTGCCCAAAATTTGGTATTCTTCTAAATACAGTCAATTGCAGCGCGGCTATTTAATGGCAAAGTGTCTCGTCTAAATTAGAGTAAATACTCTTTTATTCACAAAATGCTTCTGATATCTTTAGCAGAAAGATGGACATAATCACAATTATAGAGGACAGGAAAATGTCAGACGTCCGTAAAATATGCCAAGGTATGGCGACCATTGCAATAACAACAACAGTTTTGACGGGGTGTTCTCAGGTCATTAAAACCGGTGCCAATATTGCACTGGGTTTCACCGAAAACCATATTGTACCGCCGATTTTAGCGATGGATGATGCTGAAATGGTGTGTAATTCAGGGAATTCTTTAACGCCGGCCATTATGGCGACCAAAGAAATGGGGGCGGATCCAACACGGGTGGCCGTGCTGATGTATTCGGCTGCCGGTATTTGTGCCGAGCAAAAAGCGCTGGAAGCCGAGTTACGCTATTTACGTGCTTCAAAAACCAATCAGGTGGCAGAAGCTCAAGATGCCCGAATCGAGCAGAAGCGCTGGGCGGCACTGGCAGCACAGCGTCAATATACCGGTTATCAACTGTTCCAGAGCCGTTATGAAAAGAAATACCAAAAAGCCCTGGGTGAAGAATGCCCACGCATGAACAGTGATATCGAGCAAACGGTTTATCTGTTGGGTATGCTCAGTGGCTTGCAGGCCATGACCAATGATATTAACTCGGGTGGTGCAGTGCATGTACCGAAAGATATTGCTGCCGTGGTCGAGCGTGGCATGGTGTGTCTGGATAACGCGAAATTCTGGGGTGCGCCGAATGCCACCCGTGCGGTGATCTGGACTTTGTTGCCAGGCGCAGGGGAAGGCAACCCTGACCCTTACCAAACATTAAAACAATCTACACAAATTGGTGAGCAAAAAGGTGTACGTTTATCTCATGCCTTGTATGCCGTAGCGGCTCAGGCCAGTGGCGATGATGCCAAAGTTCGGGATGCCTTGAAAACCTTTGCTCAGGCCCGTACGGAGGAAAAACCGGTAAATCCGCAATTCAAGCTGATTGACAGCATGGCCGCGATTATGGTCAGTGGCATATCAGATCGTTACTGGACAGAAAATACTGGTATACGTAGTGGCGATGATGGCATGCAACGTTTCTGGGATGAGTCCGACAGTTCTTCCGAGCTCGATGATCTGTTCAGTGCGGATCTGTAATGCAGATACTATGCATGAAGCTTCAGGGATGAAGTCAAATTAGATGGTCAGGGAGGACAACAGGCCGATGCTAGATCAACATTTTCGACGAAAAATTATTTTTCTAGCGGCTTTTGTCTCTCTCTCTGCATGTCTGCAAATTTTTCAGGATCATTTTATCTACTGGCAAGAGAGTCTGCTGGGTGAATTCTGGCGACTCTGGACAGCGCACTGGGTACATGTGAGCTGGATTCATTACTTTCTAAACATTCTCGCCTTTATCTGTTTACCTTTCATTTTTCCACGCGCTACCGTCTGGCATTTCTGTGCCATTTTGCTGATCTTGCCACCGTTGATCAGTTTAAGCTTTTATTTTTTCTTACCCAATATTGAAGCCTATGCTGGCCTGTCGGGCGTGCTGCATGGTGCCTATGTCGCCGTAGCCTGTGTACATTTGCTGTATAAGCGGGAACGCGGCTTTGCGGCGCTGGTATTATTTTTGATTTTTGCCAAACTGGTCTGGGAAAACACCATTGGCAATGTCGGAACGGCGCAGCTGATCGGTAGTCCGGTTTTGGTTGAGGCACATTTACTTGGGGTGATTTGGGGCGTGATTCTGGCGCTGATCTATATTGTGAGCAATTATTTTCGGGATAATTAAAGTGCAGAGATAAATAATTTACTTGGCAGAAAATACAAAAAGAAAATATAAATTGTCATTTTTATTGTGCCAATTTTCATGCAAAGTCAAAACATAGAATAAAGATCCTGACCTTTGAAAAGGAATTTTCTAGGCAGAAGGGAAGATCAGCGTCCTAGACCAAGCATCAGGCCGCTAAAATAAAAATAGGAATACACATGCAAAATAATGATCAAAACAGATCAGGATTAGGTCTGTTGCGTTATATATGGACAGAGTGGATCTCGACCTTCGTCGTGCTGGTTTTACTTTTGCTCACTTTGATTATTGGCACCGGGGAAATGATTCACGGCCAGTTGCTGCGTATGGGGGAGCGTATTTACGGCGATCCGGCAACAGGAATGCAATATTCATTTTTAAGGGCTGAGCCGACGCGTCCACAATGTGAACGCAATATTAATGTCGATCAACGCGTTCAGCAGCAGATGAAAGCCGATGCAGCCGATGAATATGCCGATTTCTTCGGGGTGCGTTCGGAAGCGGATGTCCGTGCTGCGGTGTTACAGGCACAACAGGTCTGTGAAGAATCCTACCTGTTTTATGATAAAGCCATTCAACATGTGGAAGCCCATCCAAGTATTCGGGCTTATCGGACCTTTGAAACTTCTTTCTTTGGCATCTTTAAGTTTGGTACGGAAAACCGGGCTTTGCTTCTGGTCATCATGGTGGTCTTTGCTGCGATCAGTGCCACTCTAAAAACCCATCATATTGGCTTGCGTAGCCCGAGCACGCGTATCGACTTTAAAGTTTATTCGGTCGCCATGCTGGTCGCTAATGCTTTCCTGGCATTTTCATCCTATAGCCAATATCAGTCCGTATTGAACTCGGGCGTGCCGATGGGGGAGATGAAATACATCTACTGGTTGTGGATGATTCTGTTCAGCGCACTCACCCTGATCAGCTTGTATCAGGTGATCAAACAACCAAAACCAACACGTGAGGGTGGCAGTTTTGGTCTGGCCTTTCTGAGTGTACCGCTATATGCCTATATGGCCATTACTACCGGGATAAACTTCACTTTCTTTATGGACTATCCAATGGGACAGGGGATTTACCTCGGTCAATTGGTGGAGTTTTCTAGTATCTTTCTGAACTTGGCCTTGTTTATCTGGGCCGGTATGTTGCTGAAACAGACCCGTGTCGTGGACATGTTTCTGAATATTCTGCGTCCATGGAATCTGGCCCCTGAAACCCTGACCTGGTTAATCTTGCTGGCAGCTGCATTACCGACCGCCTATACTGGGGCTTCAGGGATTTTCGTAATTGCCGCAGGTGCGATTATTTATAAGGAAGTCTGGAATGCGGGTGGACGCCGTCAGTTTGCACTGGCCGCCACTGCAATGTCCGGTTCACTGGGTGTGGTTTTACGTCCTTGCTTGCTGATTGTCGTCGTCGCATCACTAAATAAAGAAGTGACCACCGACTTACTGTATCACTACGGGATTTATGTCTTCCTGCTCAGTTCGACTTTATTTCTGGTGATTTCCTTATTCTTTGCAGAAAACAAATTCCGCATTGCCGCACCAACTATAGCTGCTCCTCAATCCGGTCGTGCCTTCATTGCGATTATTCCTTATATCGTGATTTTCATTCTGATCTGGTTATTCTATAAATATGCCTTGTCGACTGACCTGAATGAATTTACCGCACCAGTGATGATGCCAGTCATTCTGCTGATGATTGTCTTGTTCGACAAGTTGCGTCATGAACCTGCGCCGTTGCCGGCAGTGGGGCATTGGGATGAAACTTTGACCGCAACTTTAAACTCAAGATCGGCACCTGAACTGGCGACAGCCGGTGCCGCAGCCAATGCAGAATATCGTGAGGCTGAACATAGTGAACAACCAGGCAAAGAATTGGCTGTTGATCATACTGTGCAGCGTTCAAAAGCGACTGAAATTTTGCGTAATGTCGGTTTCTGGAAGTCTATGCATATTTCGACCAGTGAGACGGTGGGCCATATTGGTGCCTTGGTCATTCTGATGGCACTTTCGGTGAGTGTGGGTGGCTTGCTGGAACGTATTGAAATTATGGAAGCCTTCCCGACCGACATCAGCAGTACCATTCTGGTGATTTCCCTGATTGTCGGCTTGATGATTTTTGTCGGGATGATCATGGATCCATTTGGCGCGGTGATTCTGATCTCGGCGACCGTGGCTCCAGTGGCCTATCAATACGGCATTCATCCAGTACATTTCTGGATGATTACCCTGATTGGTTTTGAGCTGGGTTATGTGACGCCACCGGTTGCGCTAAATCATCTGCTGGCCAGACAGTCGATTGGCGATGCCGAAGTGGCCGAGGCGGATGCAGAAGTACGACACTTGTCTTTCTACTACCGTTATGAACGCTGGATTTTGCCGATGATAGTATTGCTGCCTGCGATGCTGATCATTGCCTATGTGCCTTATATGTTTAAGCTGTTCGGCTGGTATCAATAAAAGAAAAGCAATAAAAAAGCACTTTCGGGTGCTTTTTTATTTATTTGATTTAAATTCGTTAATCAAATTTTGGATGAATTCAGGCGCTTTTGTAGGATCGGGCTACACAATAGAATCGCACAGAAAATCAGCCCCAGCCCAATCACGCTATAGAGGTCCGGAACTTCCTGCCAGAACAGAAAGCCCCACATGCCGGCAAAGAAAATCGCCACATAGTTGACCGGTCCAATCTGTCCTGCCGGAGCCAGCTTGTAGGCATTTGACATAAACAG
Organism: Acinetobacter sp. 129952; assembly: GCF_056642055.1. Next base: position 66,381 of record NZ_JBWVSU010000010.1, read on the forward strand.
TTGGCTGAAATTGGCCAGGATGCCGGCAGTAATCAGATAGCTGAGTTCTGTCAGGGTATAAGGTCGCCATAGCCAGAACATCGGAATCACGGAAATCAGGGTGCCAATAAAACAGAAGTAAAACACGATTTTTTCCGGAGACTCAGTTTTAGTCAGTGCCCGAACCGTGACAAAGGCCATCGCCGCCAGAAAGCTCGCACTCAAACCAATGACCGACATCAGGTTAATTAGACCTGAATCCGGTTTGGCAACACAGAGTACCCCGACGAAACCAATCAGAGCCGCGACTAACATGCTTGGTGTGATTTTTTCCTTGAGAAATAGCCAGGCAATCAGTGGAATAAAAATCGGGGAAGAGTAGGTAAAGACCATGGCATTGGAGAGTTTTAAATGCGCGATGGCATAGAAAAAGCCGTACATGGCCGTCAGTCCGACCACTGCGCGCCAGGTGTGCATCCACAGCTTTTCAGTTTTGAAAAAAACAATGCCTTTATTGAAAATGAAGGGCAGGAAAATAAACAGCCCAACAAAATTGCGAAAGAAGACCACTGTGGCATTATCAACCGTTGCCGAGGCATAACGGATACACACGCCCATAACTGAAAAGAGAAAAGCAGAGCAGGTCAGTAACAGAATGGCTTTAAGCAGATGCGGAGCGGCTGGGGCAGACATGGAAACAACTGAGCTAGAAGATCTGACGATATTCTAGCTGAAATGCTGTCGAGATTTACTGGCTTTGAGCAAGTTGTGCTTCAAGTAACTTGATCTGTTCCTCTTTCAGTTGGATCAACTGGTCGGCATCGCTATGCTGCGCATCCAGTGTGGCCTTTTGTTCATTGAGCTGAACTTGGATGTCATCTAATTTAGCCACTTCTTCTTTGGCCAAACTGGCATTCTCCGGCACTGGTGCATCTAACAGCTGATTTGATACCAGTGCTTTAGCTTCGATCGTCTCAGGTGCTTTCGCTGCCGCCGTATCTTCTTCAGTTTTCGCCGCAGGTTTTGCTGCCGGAACAGCCGCGATATCTTCCTGATGTATGCGTTCCGCTTCACCGGAAGAGGCATTCAACCACTGATATAGCAATACCAATGCAACGACAGTAACTAAAGCCCCCATAATCCCCATTAAAAGTTTGGGGTTATTTCTTTGTTCTACTGACATAGCTTGAACCTTGATTTTTATTTTACTGAACGAGGTTTAAACTGAATCACGCCAACTTCATCTGGAACAGCTGGTGTTTCTGGTTGATCAACATGTGTGGGACGATTTTCTTCATAACCACATTCAATACATTCGATCCATTCATCTTCACCAGAGGTCAGCATGACGACGCGATCTAACGCCTGACATTTTGGACATTTTGCGCCTGCAATGAAACGACGTTTAATGGTCATCATACTCACCTTGTGATCAACTTAAAAAGCTAGTTTAAGCGTTTTTAGAGGGGTTCGTCCAACCTTGATGACGCAGCAATGCATCTATTTTTGGTTCGCGTCCGCGGAAATTGATAAATGCGTCAAGTGCTGTGTCTTTTCCGCCAACTGCGAGGATATTTTCCCGAAACTGCTTTCCGGTAGCGGTATTAAAAATACCTTCATCTTCGAAGCGGTCGAAGGCATCACTGGCCAAAACTTCGGCCCATTTATAGGAATAATATCCCGCCGCATAACCGCCGGCAAAAATATGACTGAAGCTATGCTGGAAACGGTTATAGTCGGTGGTCGGTAGAACCGCATATTTTTCACGGATCTCATTCAGAGTAGCCTGAACCTGTGTTGCATTTAAAGCGGGATTGGCTCGGTGAATACTCAGGTCAAACAGGGCAAATTCAAGCTGACGCAGGGTTTGCATGCCAGACTGGAAGAAACGTGCATCGAGCAGGGCTTTCAGCAACTCTGCCGGCAAGGATTCTTGAGTTTCGATGTGTTCACTGAGCAGATCCAGACTTTCCTGATCCCAGGCCCAGAATTCCATAAACTGGCTTGGCAGCTCGACCGCATCCCACGCCACGCCATGGGTACCTGCCACGGCAATATTGTCCACTTCTGTCAGCATATGATGTAGGCCATGACCAAATTCATGGAACAAGGTGATGACTTCATCATGGGTCAGGAGTGCAGGGCGATTGCCGACGGGTGGAGTAAAGTTACCGACCATATAACAAATCGGTTTTTGCAAGCCATCACTGGTCTGCATACGGGAACGGAAACCGCTCATCCATGCACCGCCACGTTTGCCTTGACGTGCATACAGATCAAAATAGAAACCGCCAATCACCTGACCCTGATCTTCTAGTTCAAAATAACGTGCATCTGGATGCCAGACAGGCGCTTCACGTTCAATGACTTGAATGCCATACAGACGATTCACAATACTGAACAGGCCTTGCAGGATTTTTGGTGCAGGGAAGTAAGGTTTAAGCACTTCCTGTGACAAATTAAATTGCTGCATTTTCAGCTTTTCAGAATAAAAGCCGCTGTCCCACGGTTGGAGATCACGGATACCATCTTCAGCAGCAATCGCTTTCAGTTCAGTGATTTCTTTCTCTGCCGGTGCGCGGGCATGCTCTGCCAGATCACGCAAGAATTCATCTACGGCCTCTACACTTGGTGCCATTTTGCTGGCTAAGGACAATTCCGCATAATTATTAAAGCCAAGCAGTTTTGCCATTTCCAGACGCAGACTGAGGATTTCTTCGATCAGTGCAGTATTGTCAAACTCGCTCTGTTCAGCCTGATCTGACGCACGCGTGGTATAGGCTTTATACAGTTCTTCACGCAGAGGACGATTTTCTGAATGGGTCATGATCGCAAGATAAGACGGGAAATCCAGCGTAGCCACCGGTTGATCCAGCTCGCGTTGCTGACCATATTGTTTTAACAGCTCAATATTACTTGAAGATAGACCAGCTAACTCATCTTCATTCAGCGGTCTGAAATAGGCCTGAGTCGCATCCAGCACATGGTTGGAGAAGTCGGAAGATAATTGGGACAGACGCGCAGAAATTTCCGCATAACGTTTTTTCGCTTCACCCTCTAATGCCACCCCAGACAGTTTGAAATCACGTAAGGCCAGTTTAATAGCGCTTCGCTGCGCTGCCGGCAGTTCATTATAAATCGACGCATCGTAAATATGCTGATAGGTCTGATACAGTGCCATATGTTGACCCAGTTGCGTATAGTATTCGCTAAGACCCGGTAAGAGTGCTTGATAGACATCACGGGTTTCGGCATTGTTCATCACGGCATTTAAATGTGACAGGATGCCCCAAGACTCACTCATATTATTTTCAAGCGTGTCGACATGTTCAATAGTGGCCAGCTGCTCCTGTTGCGAAGTAGGTGTTTCGGTGAAGTCATTCAGGAACTTTTGCCCTTCAGCGATACAGCTTTCAATTTTTTGTTTTAGCTCAGCCAGCGTAATCTGATCAAATTGTGGAACAGGCAAAGTTGCCTTTTCTAAAGTCATGTCGGTCTGCCGATTTATTTCCTATGATAAATCTAGATGTAGGGGTTGTAAGCTAGGAAATCAAGCTATCTATAGTTTTTTCTCGATCTTTTGATTTAAGGTTGTTAATGATTTATTGATATTTTTTAATTGTTCTAATAATCCTCCATTAGATGCTGGAAGTGATTCTAATTCATTTATATCAATTATAGAGATGTCAGTGATTTTTGTTTTCCAAAGATTCAAAGGGTGTTTATACAAATATGTAATAGTGAATGTTATAGGGGAATTATCTAATGAATCTTTTAAGCCCCCATATTGCCCCCAATCGTATATGCCCCCAATCGTATATATAGCTCTGATTGGGTGGGAATACTTTGACTCCATTTTTAAAAATTCCAGTTTCAAAATATTGTTTTTCAGAATTTAATTTTTCAATTCCAAATGCTGCACGAGGGATCATTCGATCACTAGATATTTTTAAATTATGAGCGATGGACTTTCCAATATTTTTAACATGAAGTTGGATTACAGATTCTTTCCCATAATGAGGGATAGCAAAAATAATAATTTGTGGTTGCTGATCGGATTTAAATACTGCATAGGTTACGAGCAGAGCCATAAGGGAAATGATTAATGTTAGAATATTAATAACTTCCAATTTATAATTCCTTTTTATTTCTAGTTAGTATCTTGATTATAAATAAAAAAGAGCGCCGTAGCACTCTTTTTAAACCGTCAAAAATTATTCAGTCTTCGCTTTTGCATTCGACTTTTTCTTTTTGACCTTGGTCTTTTTCTTTACTTTATCTTTAACCTTTGCTTCAGACTTTCCTGCAGATGGTTTAGCAGACTTTTTACTGTAAGAGCTGGGTTTTCCTTTTCCTTTTTTGCGTCGTATGGGCTGTTCTCCATCGGCGCTCAAATTGGATTTAGATTCACGTTCATTGTTGCCGAACACTTCTTCGGTTGCTGCTGGACGTGATACTGGTTTTTTCTCGCTCACGCGCGGTGCACGGGCACGAACTGCACGGCCGGCATGACTAAGCTGCTGCACCAGTTCAAAATCAATCTTGCGTTCTTCCAGATTGACGCCGGCAACCTTGATTTTGACTTCATCGCCCAGACCAAAGACCTGACCACGGTTCTGGCCAATCAGATTCTGGCTGCTTTGATCAAAGACAAAGAAGTCATCGCCTAGCTGGCTGACATGCACCATACCATCGACATACAGGTCTTTTAACGTGACGAACAGGCCGAATTCTGCTGTCGCACTAATAATGCCGACAAATTCTTCGCCCAGATGCTGCTGCATATAATGGCATTTCAACCAGGTCGTCACCGAACGTGATGCTTCATCTGCACGACGTTCTGTGGCAGAGAAATGGTCACCAGCTTCATCTAAAGCACCTCCTGAAAGCGGAGATGGCTTGTTATTTAAATGCGCTTTGATTGCACGATGCAATAACAGATCCGGATAACGGCGAATTGGTGAAGTGAAGTGTGTATAGGCTTCATAAGCCAGACCATAATGGCCTGCATTACTCGCACCATAGTAAGCCTGCATCATGGAGCGTAATAACACGGCATGAATACTTGGTGCATCAATCCGTTCTTTGGTCGCTTCAATCACCGCCTGATAATCTTTCTGAGTCGGCTGTTCCGGGAAATTCAAACCCAGCAGCTTGACGAAGTCACGGACTTTCTGGATACGTGAGAACTCAGGTGGCTCATGCACGCGGTACAACATTGGCATTTCATTTTTCAATGCATATTCTGCGGCTGCCACGTTGGCCAGCAACATACATTCTTCAATCAGCTTATGCGCATCATTACGGCTGCGTGGAAGAATTTCTTTAATTCCGCCCAGTTCGTCGAAGGTCATGTAAGTTTCAACAGTTTCAAATTCCATAGCATGGCGTTCAGCACGTAAACTTTTAAGAACTTGATAAAGCTGGAACAGGGTGTTGATCGACTTGCGGACTTCGCGATCTTCAGTAATGGCTTGACTATCGCCTTCCAGATACTGTGCGACCTGATCATAGGTCAAACGTGCTTTGGAATGCATGACAGATGGATAGAACTCAAAACCGGTGACTCGGCCAGCACGTGACAATTTTAAATCACAGACCATACATAGGCGGTCAACATTCGGATTTAACGAACACAGGCCATTCGACAATGCTTCAGGCAGCATCGGTAAAACAAAGTGCGGGAAGTACACCGAAGTACCACGTTCCTGCGCTTCGTCATCCAGTGGTTTGCCTGGACGCACATAATGGCTGACATCGGCAATGGCTACGACTACACGATAACCACCGCCGGGACGTTTTTCGGCATAAACGGCATCATCAAAGTCACGTGCATCTTCACCGTCAATAGTAACTAAGGCTAAATCACGCAGATCCACACGACCTTCATGGTCTTTGGCCGTTGGTTCTTTAAAGCTCTCGGCTTCTTTAACAACTTCTTCCGGGAATTCATAAGGTAAACCATATTCTAAAATGGTTTGTGGAATGATGATTTCAGTATCGGCCTTGTCTGCCATGGACTGCACAATATGCCCAGTCGCGAATTCTTCACGGGTCGGATAGGTATCAATCGCCACACGAATCGAGTCACCCAGATTGACTTGGGCATGTTCAATCAGTTCTTTTTCAAGGGTAATTGGCTGATGTGCATTCGGGTTGGCTGGCTGGATAAAGTATTCACCATCATACTCTGACACTTTACCAATGATCTGTTTGACACGATGCTGCACAACTTCCGTAATGTAGCCCCAGGCCTTACCTTTACGGTCTACCGAAGTCTGACGCACTTTAACGCGGTCACCATTAAAGACCAGGCGCAGTTCACGCTCAGCCAATAATAGGTCGTCCTGGCCGGAAATGTTGGCAGTTCCCATCCCTCGGGAATTGATATAAACCGTCGCTTCGGATTCAGGTTGCTCGACGGCAATCTGAAACTTGTAGCCGTCTTTCATCAGTTGCCCGTCACGCACCATCGCAATTAAACGATGGCTTAGGGCATCAATACTTTTTTGATCTGCAATTTCAAAATGTTCGACCAGGTCTGCATGGGACTGGGCATTGTTCTTTTCGATGGTTTCTAAAATGAGCGTGCGGCTAGGGATAGGGTTGTCATAACGTTCGGCTTCAGCTTTTGCTTCAGGATCGACCCAGTTTTTCATCATGTCTTTAAATTTATCTTAGGAGATAGGTTTAGCATAAAACATGTGTGCGCAGACTGCACGTAAATGATTGCAATAATCCATTTAAGTTTTCAATTTTCTGTTAATTTTCGATAACTGGAAATTTATGCAGTTTTTTTGCCATCAAAATGCACGAAAAATCGAGGAATTGCTTAAAAAGTATTTAAACGAGCAAAAATATGCACTTTTTTTTGATGCTGCGCTTGCAGTGCCATGCCGAAATTTGTATTATGGCCGCACGTTACGGTGAGATGGGTGAGTGGCTGAAACCACGTCCCTGCTAAGGACGCATACGGGTAACTGTATCGAGGGTTCGAATCCCTCTCTCACCGCCACGCTTACTTACGTCGCGCGCTCATAGCTCAGCTGGATAGAGCACTTGGCTACGAACTAAGGGGTCGGGAGTTCGAATCTCTCTGAGCGCACCAAGTAAGTTAAGCAGAAAAACGTATCGCCAACCTAGGCACACAAGTTACGCGCTCATAGCTCAGCTGGATAGAGCACTTGGCTACGAACTAAGGGGTCGGGAGTTCGAATCTCTCTGAGCGCACCAACTTGAACAATTAACCGCACATTTTGCGGTTTTTTTGTGCCTAAAATTTACAGAAACACCAGACATCACGTGCTAAAAATAAGTCTCAGGCGAGTGAATAAAAATAAAGGCAGTCGTGATGAGAAAAATCATTGTCCAGGAATTTTTGACCCTAGATGGCGTGATGCAGGCGCCCGGCGGCCCCAAAGAAGATATATCTGGTGGTTTTCAATATGGTGGCTGGGTGGCGCCGTATTTTAACGCGGAACCTGATCCGGCATTTGATGCCATCATGCAAACATGGATGCAGCCCTCCGATATTCTTTTGGGGAAAAATACTTTTCAGATTTTTGAATCTTACTGGCCCACACATACTGAAGACTGGCCGGGAATCAATGACGTCAATAAATATGTTCTTTCTACCAGTCTGGAACATTCCGACTGGCAAAATACCCTTTTTTTGAAAAGCATTGATGAGATCATCAAGCTTAAAGCATCAGGAGAGGGGGGTATTCGAGTTTATGGCAGTGCTGCAGTGGTACAGTCGCTTTTCAAATATGAGCTTGTGGATGAACTTCGTCTGCTGACTTTTCCAATCATTCTGGGTATTGGCAAACACCTGTTTAGTCATGAATCAATACCCGCTGCTTTTCAATTGATAGATCACCTGGCCAGCTCAAATGGTATTATGTTTACGCATTATCAAAGGGCAGGAGCAGTAAAGACTGGAACAATAGGCGAGTGATAAAGCGTACAAGGGTGACGATTGTTTTATATTCGAATTCTATTCTGGCTGGATACCTGGTTGAGAATACTTAAGGTTGACCCATTGCGTAGTGCTGGAATTTTTTGGAAAATCCGGCTTCTTGGTTGAATTAATTAAGTGCTTTTAGCTCTAAATCCGTAGAAGTTTTCAGCAGAAAACTATAAATTTTGATACATCGTTTAATTACTGTACATTCAGTTGTGATTTTATTAAAAAACACTTAACAAGACTGAAAAAGCTCGTATAATGCACCCCATCAAGACGTCGCGCTCATAGCTCAGCTGGATAGAGCACTTGGCTACGAACTAAGGGGTCGGGAGTTCGAATCTCTCTGAGCGCACCAATCTTGATAAGAATTCTGAAAAAACCGCACGTTGATGCGGTTTTTTTACGTCTGTGATTTTTAACTATTTTTCATATAAAAAACCAATAACTCTCTGCTTCCTGCTCATCTTAATTTCTGCTGCACTTTCAGTGCATAAACGGTATTGCCACCTACCGCAGGTAAAACATCGTAATAGGGTATGCTGCGCATGGCTCTTAATAAGAACGGCGCCTGATCGTGAATCTTCATGCTGCTGGTAATTTGAAATAAGGTACCCTGTGACTGCGGCAATAAGCGCATGCCACCTTTCACAAACTTTAAGTCACCGCCATTGGCATTGAACTGGTTTTGCAAGGAATCAGGCTGGTAAAAACGCATTTTGAAGTTAAATGGAATCTGAATCACCCCTAAACCGACCGACACCTTATAGTTGGCATCTATATTCTGGGTATTGACCGGATTCAGTTCGACCTTCTTGATTTGCCGGGGGAAAAGTTGCTGCGTCGCTTCAGCAGCCAACCATGGCCGCAATTTTTTGACCGGATGCGCAAAATATTGATAGGTGCTGCTAAATCTTAAATTTTCTGAGACTTTTCCTTCTTTAATCTGATAGTTCGGCAAAATGAAACTGACCGGTTGACCAGACTTTTGGCTGATCTGGGCAATTTTTTGTAGCTGTTGAGGGTTGAATCTAAGTTGCGGAATCGGAGTTGCTAGTGCTGCTGTATGCTCGATTTTAAAGCGTTGTTGTAGTGCTTCCAGTAGAAATGCATTGGTACTCGGCGGAATGCCGAGTTTGGCTTCAGGTAGCGCATTCAGGATTTTACTGAATAAAAAGCCTTTGGGCTGGTTCAGGTCGCCCCATTGGGTGACAGTCACCAGCGTTCTATGCGGACCCAGTGCAAACCACTCCAGTTTTCCTGCACCATAGAGAATTGGCGCATCAATAATTAAGGTGCTGATGCTGTTTTCACCCAGATGATGCTGCATCACTACGGTTTCTTTAAAGTTCAAGACTGGAATCGGGGTCGGGATATGAACCTGATATTTAACCTGCTGAATCGAACCCTGCTGCTCCAGCACCTTGGCCGACTTTAAGGTCGGAAACAGACCGACATAATTCGGATAATGTTGCAGCAATTTTTCAACCTGAGCTTCAGCCACAGGCAATACTACAGCCGCACTATAAAACTGTGTCTTGCTGGCTGCATTACTGTTTAAGGTGGGAAGCTGAGTTTTACTGGTTGGATGCGCATAAATCAGAATCCGCTCGCCGGTTAATTCTGCCAGTTGCTGGGCATTGCCCTGATAAGCACTCAGACTGCTCGGCAGTTCGGCATTCCAGGCAATGATTTTGGCCAGTGCTGGAGCAGAAGCTGCCAAACAAACACCGATGAGCATGCATTGCTTTAATCCTTTCATTCAACATCCTGTTACGTATTTTTTGTTTTAATTGCTGTTTATTTAAAACCAAATGCACGTATTTCCAAAGCAAAGTTATGTAATTGATGCGACAGGCCATAAGCGCTATGGATATTTTGGTATAGTATTGGGCAAGATTTTATTTTTGATGTGATGCTATGACTGAGTCAGCACCGACTTTATCGACCCGTTATTTTCTGACTTTAGAAGAATCTCAGGATGGTTTTGCCCTGGCGACTTTTGGCAAAAAGCAGATTTCACGTTTTCTGACCCCTTTGGTCAGTATCGGGATCATCATCTGGGGTTTCTCGATGGGCTTTGATGGCGTTGGACGTTATTACGTGGCTTTGGGTGCATTCTTCCTGATCCTGCAAGGCATCATGCGTTACTGGTTCCTGCCGATGATGTTTAAACGCCAGTTTGTTAAATATCAGTTTGGTAAAAGCGAACAGGGTATTGATTTGTATCAGGACTATGCGGAAATTTTTAATAATGATCGTAGCAAGCTGGTGCCATATAGCGAAGTGCAGAATTTTGCTGTTGGTAAACTGACTTATATGCTGGAATTGAAAAACCGTACCGTGGTTATTGTGCCGAAGCGTGCTTTTAAGGACGGCACTGAACAGAGTATGTTCGAGCATACATTTAAAAAATAATTCAGATATCTATAAAAGGAAAAGGGAAGTTTTGATCATGAGCACACGTCCATCCAAAATCGTTTGTGTGGGTCGCAGTTATGCCGATCATGCCAAAGAACTCGGCAATGCGATCCCTGATCGTCCGGTATTGTTTATCAAGCCACCGAGTGCCTTAAGTTCGCTCGAAGCAGGCATTGAGTGGAATCCGGAATGGGGCAATTGTCATTATGAATGTGAACTCAGCTTGCGTATTGACCGGACTTTAAGCAAAGAAAGCGATCCTGTGAAAGCACTTGAAGCTGTGGGTGCGGTGACTTTAGGTCTGGACTTAACTTTGCGTGATTTACAGGATGATCTCAAGAAAAAAGGCCAGCCTTGGGAACGTGCCAAAGCCTTTGATGGCTCTTGTCTGTTGTCGGATTGGGTACCTGTCGCCGATGTAGTCACTGACTGGAAAGATGTGCATTACACACTGCAAGTCAATGATGAGCTGCGTCAAAAAGGTGATACCGCTTTATTGATTTTTGATATTGCGACCTTGCTGGCTGACATCAGTCAGGTCTTTACTTTGGAAGAAGGGGATGTGGTGATGACCGGTACCCCGGCAGGTGTTGCGGCATTGCATTCAGGCGATCAACTGAAAATGACGCTGAAGGGGCAGGCTCAGGATTATGTCTGGACGACTTTTGTGAAATAACCAAGATTTTGAATCAAAGGAGCCAATCGGCTCCTTTTTCATATGCATAATTTTAATCATTAACAGTATAACGCTTGCGAAACTGATCAGGGGTGCTTCCCATCCAGCGTTTAAACATGTTGATAAATGCCGAGGCATTGGCATAGCCCAGATCAAAGGCAATGCTTTCAACGCTATGACCTGAATTTAATAAAGACATGGCCTGCATCACTTTCAGGCGTTGCCGCCATTCATGTAGTGACATTCCCAGTTCTTTCTGGCTATATCGCGCTAGCGTCCGCTCGGTTAAATTGACGCGTTCTGCCAGTTGCTGCAGCGAGCTTTGATCTGCCGGATGCTGATGTAAATAATCTAAAATCTGTTTCAGCAGTACATGTTCTGAATGCGGTAGATAACTGCTGACCAGTTGGGCTTGCTGGAGCTGATCGAGCAGTACCTGTAGCAGACGTTGATATTCAGCTGAATCCTCGAATGCTGGATGGTCTTGCTGATGTAGTTGTTTCAGGTGGGTAAATAAAGCAGTGACCAAGGGGGCGCTGAGCAGGATGCCCGGTTGAGTGGGCAGTTGGCTACAAAGTGATTCATGCACATACAGAGTGCCATGAGAAACTGCGGTACGGTTCAGACCACGATGCTCTAAATTCGGTGGGAGCCAGATGCCGTGAGGTGAAGGCGTCACATAATTTATATGATTAATATTCACTTCCATCACTCCATGAAAAGCATAGACAAATTCTCCCCAGGCATGGCCATGTAGCGGATAAACAGATTGCGCAGGATCCTCCCTGAAGCTGATCCACAGAGGTGCTTTAATCAGATCATGGGTCGGAAGTTGCTTGAGCGAAGCTGAATCTGCTTGGATTTTTTTATGCATCACCGAAATTGCCTGAATAACACCATCATTTGTCTGTTTTGAAGTATATCTTTTATTTCTGACACTTTTATAGTGTACCTTCCAAATGAGCAACAGGACCGTATGTGAGCCAGCGTCAGGCATTAGATGCCAAAGCATCTGCCATCATGTTTGTATTGTGTATGTTGTGGGGTTTACAACAGGTGGTACTGAAGTGGGCCGCGAATGATATTTCAGCCCTGATGCAAATTGCCTTGCGTTCAGCCTTGTCTGCGCTGATGGTTTATCCCTTGATTCAGCAAAGCGTACGCCGTCAACTGTGGAATGCACGCTATTTACCTGCAGGATTACTAGTCGGTGTGTTGTTTGCAACCGAATTCTATCTGATTGGTGAGGCACTGCGTTATACCTCAGCCTCGCATACGATTGTTTTACTCTATACCGCACCGATTTTTGTGGCTTTGGGTTTGCACTGGAAATTGCCGGCAGAGCGTTTGTCTGCTGTGCAATGGGGCGGAATATTTCTCGCCTTTAGCGGAATTGTAGTCAGTTTTCTGTTACGTCCACAAACGGGGTCAGGTCTACAGACTGATGTCTTGTGGGGAGATTTTCTGGCCTTGCTTGGCGGCGTATTCTGGGCAGCCACTACAGTCAGTGTACGTCTGAGCCGGCTGGCTGAAGCACCTGCAACCCAGACTTTGTTCTATCAATTATTGATGGGTGGAATCCTGTTATTGCCTCTGGCTGTTCTGACTGGGCAAGCAGCTATTCAATGGACGGTGTTGTCTATTTCCAGTCTGATTTTTCATACCGTACTGATTTCCTTTGCCAGTTATCTGATCTGGTTCTGGATGCTGAAACATTATCTGGCATCACGGTTGGGGGTATTTTCCTTTTTGACCCCTGTATTCGGCATGCTGTTCGGCGTACTGATTCTGGATGAACATATCGAAATCAATTTTATTATCGGCACCTGTATGGTCATGCTGGGTGTGATTCTGGTGAGTTTGCAGGGATGGCTGAAAAAACCGAATATCAATAAAAGCATTCAAGAGCAAGCATGAAAATCTGGTCTGTAAATTTAGCGACCTGGATTGGTCTGTCTTCTATTCTGATCTGGGCCAGTCTGGTCGCCGTAGTGAAACTGATTACTGAATCTACAAGTGCAGTGCAGGGGATTGCTTTAATTTATAGTTTTAGCAGTCTGGCGATTTTTGCGTTCACCGGCTTTCCAAAAATCACGCAAATGTCCAAGCGTTATCTGCTCGGTTGTGGCGCTTTATTTGTGGCTTATGAGATTCTATTTCTGGTTGCTGTGGCATGGTCGGATAATCGTGAACAGGTGATGCTGATTGCCATGATCAATTATCTGTGGCCACCCTTGATGATTGTTTTTTCGATTTTTGCCCGACAGTTGCAGGCCCGCCTCTGGGTGATTCCAGGCTTTCTGCTCGCTGTGATGGGACTGATGCTGGTGGTCAATCCAGAAATCACTAATCTGCCGAAGTTTATGCAGGCTTTAGCTGAAAATCCTTGGGCCTATGGCTTTGCCTTTCTCGGCGCTTTGTTGTGGCCTTGCTACTGCGTTCTAACTAGGACCTATGGCCGCGGACAAAATGGTGTACCGATTTTCTTTTTGGTCGCTGTAATTAGCTTATGGTTCTTACATTTAGGATTAAACGAACCTTTTATCATGCCCACATTCAAGCTATGGTTGGGAATTGCAGTGGTGGGTAGTCTGATTGGCATCGCCTATAGTAACTGGAATCAGAGTATGCAGTTCGGCAATATCAAGGTGCTGATTTTAGCCACCTATTTTATGCCGATTCTTTCTTCGGTCATGTCAATGCTGATTCTGGATGTCAGACCCGAACTCAGTTTTTGGATCGGGACGGGTTTGGTGACTGCAGGCGCTATAGTCTGCTGGAAATCTACCGCTATCAGTTAAAAAAAATCCTCTCAAGCGAGAGGATTTTTTTATTTATGTCGGAACAGTTCGGACAATGGAAAATTGAGTTTTTCTTCCAGATATTGATCGGTTTCCTGTAATCTAGGTGAGAAATTTTGCATCCAGATGTCATCAGTCTGGGCATTGGTGAGATGGTTTTTGCGTGGCAGTGGATAGGGTAATTGCAGATAAAAATTCCAGAAGCTGACCTGATCCAGATCGCGAACCAGCACATATTCATTCTCATCGGTGCGTTTGATTAGATTCTGCTTTTCAAACATGGCGACATAGCTCGGCCAGCGGCCAATTTCATCTCGGCCCAGCACTTCAAGCGCTTGTGCTTCACTGATGCTTTCACCGGTTTTCTGTTTTTTATAAAAGAGTTCTAACAGATCTAGCAGCATGACGATGGGATGGCGTTTATTGTCCTGCCCCGATTCGAACGCTGTCAGGGCATAACTGATTTCAACACCCAATAACACAATAATCCACGACAGATAAATCCAGAGCAGGAAAATCGGCACGGCGGCGAAGGCACCATAGACGATCTCATAGCTGGTAAAGTTTGACATGATATAGCCAAACAGATTTTTCAGCAGCTCAAACACCACGGCACTAAATAGACCGGCAATAAAGGCAGATTTAAGCGGTACACTGCGATTCGGGATGGTCCAGTTCAAAATGAAAAATCCGAGTACAGTCAAAGAAAAGGAAATCGCCCATAGGACAAAAGCGCCATCAAGCTCATAACCGGCAAAGTTATTGCTGAGAATGCTCATGGATGCCACGGTCGAAGAAATCACAAATGCACTGCCGAGTAAAATCGGCCCGAGCGAAATGATGGTCCAGTAACGCATAAAGCCCATAATTCCGCCCCGCGTTTCAGTCACGCGCCAAATGCGGTTAAACACCGTTTCGATACTGCTGAGCATCAATACTGTCGTCACAAACAAGAACAGAATACCAATGATGGTGAGATTGCTGGATTTATCGGTAAAGGCATTCAGGGCCTTATCAAAGGCAATTGTAGTTTTGGGTAAAAAATTACTATAGATCAGTTGTTGCAATTGCTGCCGCGCAGGTTCCAGCGCTTTAATGGAAGAGATAATTACCAGAAAAACCGTCAGCATCGGCACCACCGCAAACAGGGTAGTGTAGGTCAGGGAACCTGCCTGTTCGCGACAGCGGTCTGCTTCAAAGCGTCGAAGTACAAATAAAACAAATTGAAACCAGTGTTTTTCATAGAAAGGTAATTTCTTTAAATACTTAACAATCATCTGCATCCAATCTCAATTTTTTTAATCATCATGAATTTTCACCATCAGCTTAACCAAAAAACTTGCAAAGTATCGTATAGTTTTATTTTTTTAAGTAATGAATAAGAACCATGATGCAACCTTATGTCCTTGTTTTATATTACAGCAAATATGGCTCAACCAAAGAAATGGCGCATCTGATTGCCAATGGAATTGAAGCGGCAGGCGTGGCAGTAAAAATCAGGACAGTTCCAAATATATCCAGCATGGTAAAAGTCGCTGAACCGAGTATTCCGGCGGAAGGGGATATTTACTGTACTCTGGACGATCTGGCGCAATGTGCCGGCCTGGCGCTTGGTTCACCGACCCGTTTTGGCAATATGGCCTCTGAAATGAAATATTTTTGGGATCAGACCACGAGTCTGTGGCTGAATGGAGCGCTACACGGTAAACCGGCTTGCGTGTTTACGGCATCAGGTTCCATGCATGGCGGACAGGAAAGTACTTTGCTGACCATGCTGCCGCCGTTGTTCCATCATGGCATGATGATCATGGGGCTTAGTAACGCAACACCGGCACTCTCGAATACCAAAACTGGTGGTACGCCTTATGGCGCTAGTCATGTCAGCGGCCCACGGCATGATCAGGGCCTGAGTCAGGATGAAAAAATTCTGTGTGAAGTACAAGGCAAGCGTTTAGGTGAAGTGGTACTGAAACTCAATCGAGTCTGACAAGCACTCACAGGAAATGAAGAATGAACTTCATTTCCTGAATTTTATTAGGCTTCTTTTTGATCTTTTTGATCTTTTTGATCTTTTTGATCTTTTTGATCTTTTTGATCTTTTTGATCTTTTTGATCTTTTTGATCTTTTTGACTAAATCTGTATTTGCATTTCAGACATTGATAATCCTGAAACAGATTACGGTCGACAGAAACCCCGGCTTTTTTCCCCAGAAAATTACCGACCACACCGCCGGTAATTCCGACACTGATTGCACCGACAAAAGTGCCTACGGTTCCGCCGACAATCACACCTAAAGGTCCGGCTACTGTACCAATTGCAGCGCCAATCGATGCACCCGAAGCAGCGCCACCTACAGTCCCTGCAGTTGCACCCGCTGAACTCATGAGAATGCCGCCAATTTTCTTTAAATTCTGTTCATGATCGCGCTGTTCGATATCAGCTGAGCCACATTTAGGACATTGCATAGATTGTTCCATCAAGGATTGAGATGTGCTTGTTTTAGGTTTGTCGGGAATAGGATGTGTGCCCTGATCAGCACTTATTCATAACATACAACAACACACTAGATAAGTTTTGAATTCGCAAATCAGAAACATTGCATACTCACTTGATTCTAGTTGAGTTCACGTTAAAACATTGTATTTCAGCTGTAAATATATGCCTTCTTGGTTGATTAACGCAATTCTTAACCTGTCATTGAGGAAATGGCAAATCTCAAGATCATCAGAAATGTTCTTCTCTCATCAGTCTAAATATTGCGATCTTAGGTAGGCCATTTCTGGATTCGAAATGAAAAAGGAAGGGAAGTCGAAAAATATGTAAACGAGTTCTTATCAGGTCTATTCAAGTTTTCAGCCAAAATACATCTGAATATTGGCGTTTCTTTATAAGTCACCTTCATTGTAATTGATTAATTATATTTTAAATAAATCGTGACATTTATCCTTATTAAATAGAAGTTCTAATAAAATAAAAATTTACGACTTTTAAAATATAAAAAGTATAATAATTCTAATCTTTATTAGATAAATTTTTGATTATTGATAATATAAAAAATATATTATCTTAATCAAGTTTTTGGATGAATTTTATATTCAAAAAAAATTTATATAATGATTTCTTACAAATCACAAATAATAAACAAATTTTTATTTATTAATTAAAAACAATAATTTATATTTTTGATTAAAACAAAAAAATATGTGAATAGGGATATTTTCTACATTTTATAATTTTATGTGATTTAATATTTTTCAGATAAATTTAATCTTACTTAAACGAAAAATTAAATAAATATCTTAAATCAGAGGATATTAAGATTATGAGAATATTAGTTATCAATCTGGGTTTATTATGTTTGTGTTTTCTAAGTAACGCTTATGCCACCTCTGATGAGTGGACTCAGCGTTGGAAATCATCCAGTGCCCGTTCCAATGAGAATCTAGTTCAAGCCAATCTGATCGAACTTAAGGAGTCAGACTATTATTCCGGATTAGGTAAAACCACCGTTCATAGCACCTCAACTACTTCCATCGGGACGGTAAATACCCCGACCAACAATATCAATGTAGAGGGTACAGACAACAGTATCGATATTACGAGTGAGTTGCTGAATGAAGCACCAGTCAATTCAAATACCAACCAAAATCCTCAGCGCTGTCTTAATTTAAGTAACAGACCAGGAGAATCACAATGTTGAATTTCTCCTCGACCAGAAGACATATATCTTTCGTGAGTGCCACTGTCCTTTTCAGCTCTTTTTTAACAGGCTGCACGGGTTTAGCGCCCTCAAACAAGAAGCCAGTTAGCCTGGTACAAGGCCCCCCAATTACCGATATTTTTACCCCTTTTGATATGGCTTTATCCTGCCTAAAAGGACAATTACGTAGTGATGTGAGTTTCTCCGTGGGGGCAATTCTGGATCAAACCGGTAAGGATGTAGTTACCAATGGTGGTAGCGGAAAAATGGTGACCCAAGGTGCGGGAGATATGGTGCAATCTGCCTTGTTTCAGGCGGGGGTAAGCTTAATGAACCGGCGTGATCCCCGGATTATCGAAAGCGAAGCCAAGTGGGGCATTCGTGATCCAAGACAAATCCAGGCTTCTGATTATTATGTGACAGGCAGTATTAACAGTCTGGATTTTATTCCGGGTGGTGGTTTTGACATGCAGATCGCTGGTGTCGGTCCGAATTATAGTCAAACCCGGATTATGGTCGGTCTGGATTTATCTTTGACCGATACCCGTAGCAGTAAAGTCGTGGGCAATGTTTCATTGCAGAAGCAAATTGCTGCACAGGATTATGGCTTAAGTGCAGGCAGATTCGCTGGTCGTACACTCTTAAACATTCAGATTGGAAAAGGAGAACGCGAGGCAACTAACTTTGCCTTGCGACAAATGTTGAATCTGGCCACTTTTGAATTGCTGAGTCAGGTTGTCCCACCCGCCGTATTTGAAAGCTGTCGTGCACAGATACCGCCAGAGTTCGGTCAATTGAACTTAACCCGAAGTTCTGTTGCACTGCATAAATACAAGAAAAACCAGCAACAAAATAATACAGCTTCAAGCAGTGCTGTTCAGGAGTCAGTCTCAAGCCAGGCAGACTCATCTAATGAAAAAAATAAGTCAACCAACTCACCGAGCAAAGATACGAAACCGCCAAAACAGAAAGAGTCCGAGGTGATTCAAAACCCTGAAGCAGAGCCTGAAATGAGCAAACAGGACTTGATTAAATATATTAGCAAGAAGCAGCATCCACCTTCTTCAAATGAAAAGAATGAAGAAAAAGATACTCAAGAAAAGGCTGATAAAGAACAAGAAGATGAAAAAACCACAACGCTATGGGAGGCCAATCCTGAGGTGGTCGAAAATTACTGGTCTAGCACCCAGCGTGATTAAAAATATTTAAAAATGGGCTCGCTCCCATTATAAGAAGGAGTACTTAGCGAGAGGTACTTCAAAACAAAAGTAGGAAGAACAACGATGAAAAACACGATCAAAACAATCGCTTTATCCGTCGCCTTTCTGTCTAGCGCAGGTATGGCATATGCCCAAGGAGATGAAACACCTACTGACGTCACCGTAGATACAGGCTTGCAAGCTACCTTGGATTCTATTTCTCAGCAGGTTGAAAATGGTTCTGCTTTGAATCTTGCAGTGAATACAGGTGATGTTGATGCAAGCGTTGATTTAGAAGCAATTGCAGAAGCTACAAGAGAAGCACCAGAGGCCATTAGTTCAATTGAAGGTACAATTGAAACTACTGCGATTGGTGCCGCGAATACAGGTAGTATCATTATTGAGCAGGGTAGCTACAATAAGGTGGTATCAGACATATCAGATGCCACGGATAACTACGACTACAGTGCAGTAACCAGTGCAACTAATAATTCTGAAACTCTAGAGGAGCTATCAGAGGTTTCGGATAGTTCAGATATCTCGGAAGTTATAAGTTCGACACTGAGTACTGACTATAGTGAGGAAATCAATGAAACTTTAAGCAATTATAGTGTAGCGAACATTGCTTATAATGCGGGTGCTATTGATGCATCTGTAAGTGCTATTTCAGAAGGAACTCAAACTGCTATTAACAACAGCATCACAACTACCGCTATCGGTGCTGTGAATAGCGGTAGTATCACTGTGACTGTTAAATAAACTCTTTTTTTGAGGTAAACACAGGCCTAACTATTGGCAGATAGTTAGGCCTCTTTATTTTATAATAACATCCACATAAATTGTTGTTTATTCATCGGATAAAAAAAGTACTTATTGTTTAATACTCTCTATTTCAGAAATTGAATAGCTTGGCGCTTAAAAGTAAGTCATTTATCTGGGATCAAATCTGGAAGAATAAATAAGAATTTAGGCTGAGCTATAGCCGAGTTTTGGATATTTTAAATTTATATCATCAGAAAAACGCAATAAAAAAAGAGCGCATCAGCGCTCTTTTGAAATTCATTGGCGAGCTTAGCCGCGAACGAATTCAACTGTACCATTTGCCAAAGACTTCACGCGTGCCAGTGATTCCACACGGTAGCCTTTTTCAAGCAGCAAGTCACGACCTGGCTGGAATGATTTTTCAATCACAATGCCAATACCGACTACTTCTGCATTTGCCTGGTGGATCAGGTCTGCAAGACCTAAAGCGGCTTGACCATTGGCCAGGAAGTCATCGATCACTAAAACTTTATCGGTTGAGCTGATGTGTTTATTTGAAATCGCGATCGTGCTTTCAGTCTGTTTGGTAAATGAAAAGACTTTAGAGCGATATAAATCATCTTTCAGGGTCAGAGACTGGTATTTACGTGCAAAGATTACAGGTACGCCAAGCTCTAGGCCGGCCATTACGGCAGGTGCAATACCTGATGCTTCAATCGTAATAATTTTGGTAATACCAGCATCTTTAAACAGACGCGCAAATTCTTGACCAATCAGTTGCATCATGACTGGATCAATCTGATGGTTTAAGAAAGAATCTACTTTCAAAACTTCTTCAGAGAGAACGATGCCTTCAGCCAAGATTTTCTGTTCTAGTGCATGCACGGGAGAATCCTCAAGAGCAGGTGCTTTTTCAAGCAAAAGCGTATTGTAAAAAGCACCCGGAAAAAATCAAGTGAAATTCGCCAAAAACTTAGTTGCTTGCACCTTTATAATCACTTAACAGCAAACCATAGGAGGTTTTCTTGTCGACATGCGAAACTTTGACTGGAAGGTAGTCAAGTTTTGGTGCCAGCCAAAAGATGGTCTCACGACCTGGCTTGCTATGTTTCATCACCACTTTAATGGTATTAAAGGATCCGTATTTGGTACTTATAGTCTCTGAACCCTGTTTGACAAACTTACGGCCTTCGACTTCTTTGGCATCAGCGATATAGTAATTTGCTTTCAAGCCTGAATTTTTTAAATCTTCACGGATCTGCAATTCCGCATTCAACTCATCCAGAACATCCGCTCTCCAGGCAAAAGAACGTTTCTCATCGTCTTTCTTGGTGCTGATGCTTTTGCTGGAAGGATTGAAATTAATACTCAGGGTATTGTTATGCACTAGTACTTTACTGCTGCGACTGAAACTGCTTGAGCCGATCTTGCCATTACTAAAAGTAAAGCGGCTGGTTTCGGTTGCAGAGGCAATCCCCCCGGCTTTTGCAGCAAAGACATAAGTCCAGTTATTACCAGATTTACTTAGAGTTCGTGTTGCAGAACCCATGTTCTTGCCATTATAGCTAAATTGATAACTGGCCTGAAAAGGAGTCATGGCAAAAGCCTGGCAAGAAATACCAGTGAACAGTATCGCGCTGCTCAGACCCGTGGTCATCACTAAAGTTTTGAATACAGTCTTCGCCATCAGTTATTTTCCTATATATATTGGTTAAACGGGCAAAACATATCACTTATTGCACCCTTTATTATTTGGGCAAAATATGGAAATTGAAGGGATATTTCTGCCAAAAATGTATATTTCATGTAGTTTTATGGAACTTTTGTTCAAAAACTACGTTTGGCATGATTTAAGAAGGATCTTTCTGTTTGATGGGGGTGACCCGGTTGTCATCCATCTCATCTTCATCCCAGTTTTCTTCCTGATCTTGGGAAAGTTTTCTAAACAAGGCGGCCAGATTGACGTTGCCAATCACTACCAGTTCGGCTTCACGAAGTACTGCGTGATTCACATGAACTTTGCCCAAGGTATCAATGACAGATCGGCTTTTACCTAACCAGCGATTTAAATCCAGATAGAGCAAGTCATCGATGACTTTAATTACGCCCAGTTTTTCTAGAATTATTCCCAACGGATCTTTATGTAAGACACGTTGATAGAAAAACAGGCCAAAACGCACGCCAAGTTTATACAGCATATTCGGGTATTTGGCTTCAATCAGCTGGGTATCACTAATTTGTTCGAACACGATCAACTGGGTAGTTTTATTCAGTTCCATCTGTACCAGTTTCAAATCAACCGATAAAGTGACAATCAGGCCTTTATAATCCAAGGTTGCGTAGAGACGCAGCCAGTCTTCATGTAAATCTGCATGTAAGTCTTTCAATGCATCGACATTGTCTGTGACAAAGCGCTGAAAGGTTGCATTCAGGAAAACTTGGGATAAGGGAAATTCACGCTCATCTTCAATAAATCCTTCCGCCCTCTGATACACTTGGCGGATTCGGTTGGAAATATTGGAAATTAGCGTTTGCATACTGAAGCGTCCTGGCAACTTTATTTTTGACTCGGGATGTATCTTGTCGAATTGTATGAAAAATACAAGCGTTCATGCTTGAAGTTTAGCAAAATAAATAGCACCATTTTTATAGTTTTAGTTATGTAACGTTGAAGATTTGATGGATTTGGCATTTTAAAAAGATAAATGACGAATCCGTTTATTTTTAATCTTTCAAATACTTTTTTGGGGAGCTGAGCTCAGTATTGAGTTTGGGCGAATGTGAAAAAACGATGATACTAATGCCTCTGGTCAGAACTTGGTGGAAAGATCCAGTGTTTAGCAGTGCGGTGCTTGCCGCAGGCATTCTGCATTTGATCGTGCTGACCCTGGAATTTGGTATGCCGCAAGATCGGGATACCAGTACCAAAGAAATCGCAGTCAGTTTGCGACAGACTGATGAAAAAATTGAGCATGCTGATTTTCTGGCCCAAACAGACCAGCAGGGTTCCGGCCAGTTTAGAGAGGCGCATCGCATGTCGAGTGATATGCCATCGCCGTTAATGGAGCAACATGCAGGCGAAGAACTGCAAGAAAGTCTAGATATGCTGCAACAGCAACAGGAACTCAGTTTTGAAGAAAAAGTCCTGATGACCACCTTGAGCTGGCAAAAGCAGGCGGAAGAAAATCAGCGTAAAAAAATGCAGGAGCAATTACAGAGCCAATTTCAGGCCAAAGCGGCCATGGTCGCCAGTCTGGAAGCGCAATATTTACAGCGTCAACAAAATTTCAGTCGTCAACAAAAAATTAAGACTGTAGATGGTATTCAGTCCAAGCAGGATGTTTCGGCCGCCTATCTGGAAAAGTTCCGTGAAAAAGTGGAATTTTATGGTAACCGCTACTATCCGGAAGCAGCCAAACAGCAGAATCTGGCAGGGGAAGTGCGGCTGATGGTGATCCTGAATCAGAATGGCGGGATTCGTGCCATTCGACTGATTGACAGTTCAGGACATGCCATGCTGGATGAAGCAGCTAAATCTTCCGTGCGCAAGGCAGCACCATTTGGTGCTTTCGACAGTAAAATGAAAGAAATTTCCGAACTACGGGTGATTCGTACCTGGCGATTTGATCCGGCAGAAGCAGAATTTGAGGTGCGTTAGACCATTTTATTCATTTGTAAACCCTCCCTTTAACTCCCTCCCAACGGGAGAGAGAACTATCATTGAGCTATAGGTATTAAAACTCCCTCTCCTTATGGGAGAGGGTTGGGGTGAGGGTAAACAATAAAAAAAGCAGGCCTTAGCCCGCTTTTTTATGAAGAAATTTTAGTTCTGTTCTAGATAAGGATTTTCAAAACCCAGCTTGGCCAGAATCTCGATTTCAATGCCTTCCATTTCTTCAGCATCTTCATCCGAGGTTTCATGGTCATAGCCCATTAGGTGTAAAGTGCCATGTACCAGCATATGGGTGAAATGCGTTAATGGTACTTTTTGCTGTTCCAGCGCTTCCGCCAGTACTACAGGAATACAGATCACCAGATCACCAATGGGAAATGCATCCAGAAACTGCGCCATTTCATCTGGAAGTTCACTTGGGAAAGACAGGACATTGGTCGGTTTGTCTTTGCCTCGATATTCCAAATTCAGTTTATGACTTTCGTCATTATCAACACAGGCAATTCCAATTTCGCAATCACTTTGAGTGCCAATATGACGTAAAGTGGTTTCTACAACTTTTTTAATATAGGCACGTTTCAGCACCAGTTCAGGCGACTGAAAGTCCTGTTGTAAGGAAAGACTAAGTTTCAACACAAATCCTTAAGTTTAAAGCTTAATGCTGTGCGTCTGCCGCAGCATCATTTTCAGCGATCAAGGCATCCTGACGTGCTTTACGTTCGGCACGTGCCTCAGCACTTAAACGCTGCTGTTCACTGTCCCAGCCTTCGTAGGCTTCGACAATTTTCTGTACCAGCTGATGACGTACCACATCACGCGAATGGAAACGGGTGATATGAATTTCAGGAATTTTATCAATCACACGCAAGGCATGTGACAGACCGGATTGCTGACCACGCGGTAAATCTACCTGAGTTACGTCGCCGGTAATCACGGCACGTGAACCAAAACCTAGGCGGGTCAGGAACATCTTCATCTGTTCTGGGGTGGTATTCTGCGCTTCATCCAGAATCACGAAAGAATGATTCAAGGTACGGCCACGCATATAAGCAAGCGGAGCCACTTCAATCACCTGACGTTCGATCAGCTTGGCCACTTTTTCAAAGCCAAGCATTTCATACAGCGCGTCATACAAAGGACGTAAATAAGGATCGATTTTCTGGGTTAAATCTCCCGGCAGGAAACCGAGTTTTTCACCGGCTTCAACCGCAGGACGAACCAGCAGAATGCGCTGGATTTCATTGCGCTCCAGCATATCCACTGCAGCTGCAACGGCGAGATAGGTTTTACCTGTACCGGCAGGGCCAATACCAAAAGAAATATCACTTTGCAGAATGCGCTGTACATAACGTTTCTGGTTGGCACCACGCGGATTGATCCGGCCTTTACGGGTTTGCAGCCACACATTGTCCAGCCCCGTATGTTCCTGATCATCCAGATCTTGCTGAAGCTCGCGGTCAGTCTGGCTGCCCTGAATCATCAGATGTAAAGTATCTGCACTAATCTGCTGACTATGTTCAGATTCTTCATGAAGACGTTGCAAGAGCATTTCGGCTCTCTCAACGGCATCGATTCCACCATCAATAATAAAACTTTCTCCACGATGGGAGATTTTGACGTCTAAACGTTGTTCAATTTGCTTCAAATGGCCGTTATAGGCACCTAACATGGCTTGTATACGGTCCATCGAAATTCCAGGAAAAGCTACTGTACGTCGAATCGCTGCAGTCAAGAGTGTTCCTTATGAAGTGTGCGTTATATGCTCTACATTACGCCACGTCAGGCTCAAGATTCAAGAGCTCACCGTAAACTAAATTCAAAGTTTTAATTTCGGTAATTTCAATCTCGGCAAAGCGGCCTACCCAGGCAGGGTCACCAATAAAGTTAACATAACGGGTATTGTCCGCCGTACCGACCAGAATATTCGGATCTTTATCAGAAACTTTTTCGATCAGTACACGCTGGATGGTCCCGAGCATGGCATCCGTCTTGTCAATGCTTGAACGCTTAATCCATTGCTGAACTTTGGCCAGACGTTCTTTTTTGATATCTTCAGAGATCGTATCTTCCAGTTCTGCCGCAGGCGTACCCGGACGTTTTGAATAGATGAAACTATAAGAATGGTCGAAATCCAGATCCTGAATAAACTGATAAGTCTCTTCAAAGTTTTCATCTGTTTCACCCGGGAAGCCAATGATAAAATCTGAAGATAGGTGCATGTCAGGGCGAACTGCACGTAACTTTTTAATCTTTTCGATATAGACATCAATGGTGTGGTTACGCTTCATCGCTTGCAACACATCATTGGAACCGCTTTGTACCGGCAGATGCAGATGTGAAACCATTTGTGGCAGGTCACGATAACACTGGATCAGGTCATCATTAAATTCCAGTGGATGCGAGGTGGTATAACGAATACGGCCAATGCCCGGAATATCTGCAACCAAACGTAAAAGATCGGCAAAGGTACAGATATTGCCTTCAAAAGTTTCACCGCGATAACCGTTTACGTTCTGACCTAAAAGTGAAATTTCACGCACGCCTTTTTCTGCCAGACCCGCAATTTCAGCGAGCACATCATCCAGTGGACGAGATACTTCTTCACCACGCGTATACGGCACCACACAAAAAGAACAGTATTTAGAACAGCCTTCCATGATCGAGACAAAAGCTTTATAACCTTCAACACGCGGTTCAGGTAAAAAGTCGAATTTCTCGATGTCCGGGAAGGAAATATCCACCAGTTTGATTTTTTCTTTTTTCGGCTTTTCGATCTGCTCAAAATGCTGATCCAGCATTTGCGGCAAACGGTGCAGGGTTTGCGGGCCAAAGATCATGTCGACATAATTGGCACGTTTCTGGATGTTATCGCCTTCCTGAGACGCCACACAACCACCAACACCAATAATCAGGTCAGGATTTTTATCTTTAAGCTTACGCCAGCGACCCAGCTCGGAGAAGACTTTTTCCTGGGCTTTTTCACGGATCGAGCAGGTATTCATCAGCAGAATATCGGCATCTTTAGGATCGGTGGTCAGCACATAGCCATGAGAATCGCCTAACAGGTCTGCCATACGGTGACTGTCGTACTCATTCATCTGACACCCTTGCGTTTCGATGTACAGTTTTTTGACTGAAGCATCGCTAATTGGGGTGTGCGCTGGCTGGGTAACAGTGTTTTCTGAGGCAGCTGGGGCACCATTCGGAATGAAGGTTTGAACCGTCATGTAGGCTCCTACAAGGTAATACGTTGAAAGAGTGAACGAACAGCCTGATTGATGCATCAAACAGGTGAATAAAAATTCAATTCACGGACTGAAATCTTGGAAAGGCGCATATTTTAGCAGGAAAGTCGCTTAAACTTATAGCCCAAATTAACTGTGGAAAAATATTGATTTATGGGCAAAAATTGTCTGTAGATTAATATTGCTTAATCATAAGGTTACATAACTGAACAATAGAGTGGGTTATAATCTTCAAACTAGCTCTTATGATATGCAACATGGGCTAAGCACAAAATCGATGATAGAAGGCAAAGGGATGTTGAAACACACTAAAACTATGTATAAATACTATAAATTAATTACTTTAAGTGTGGCATGTATCTGTTCAGCGAGTACACAGGCAGCAGAAGAACAATTTAATGATGCCTTGCGTGCAGCCAATGCAGGTAATACTGAACTGTTACAACAATATCGTCTGTCTATGCAGAATGATGCCTTGGGCTATTACCCGGAATACTGGATTTTAAACCAGAATCTTGCCATGCAGCCTGTCAGCCAGATTATCAGCTTTGCCCAGCGTTACCCTCAATCTGCGATGGCTGAAAAGCTGGCAGCGGACTATGTCGAAGAAAAAGTAAAAATGGCAGATTTTAGCAATGCCCAACCGGTATTGCCTTATGTAACCAATGCTGATCCTGCCGAAGCCTGTGCAGTGGCACAAGTGCGCGCCAAAGCTGGCGATGAACTGGTCTATGCCGAGTTTAAAGAAGTCTGGTTAACTACCAATAGCCAGCCTGAATCTTGTACCGGTTTGGGCCGGATGATGCTATCCAGTCCACTTATGACGGCAGAAGACCGTCAGCAGCGACTCTGGGGACAACTTCGTGCCGGACAGCCAGGTCAGGCCATTGCGACAGCGCAAGGCATTGGTCTAAATCTGTCTCTGGCACAACTGAATTCGATTCAGGCCAATCCCACTAATTATTTGTGGTCTGCGCCTAAAAGTACTGCGGCGGAGCAGGCCTATCTGATTTATGCGCTGGGACGTCTGGCCGATAGCGATTTGGACTCAGCTTTGTCTATCGTCAAACGGACTGCCGAAGGTACACCAGTACAGGTACAACGCGCCTTATATCGTGCTGTCGGTTATATCGGTGGTACCACAGTGATGAAAAACAACTTCAACCGTGAAGTGTTAAATGCGCTAGATGCCAGCTATGGCCTGCCATTTAGCCCGGAAGAAGCCGAGATTTATGCGCGTCAGGCAATTCGTTTTAGTGCATGGGAAAGCCTGATCCGTGCGATTGACAGCATGAGCGTCAACCAGAAGCAGGAAGATCGCTGGCAATACTGGCTGGCACGTGCCAGCGAACAACGTGCTGACCGTGCTTCCAAACAGGCAGCAGAAAGTATTTATCGTAAGCTGGCGACCGGAGATGACTATCACAATCTTTTGGCACGCGACAAGCTGGGGCAGGTGACTGCGAGTACACCAAATCCAGCGCAGCCATCCAATCAGGCCCTGCAACGTTTGGAACAGGATATTCATTTCCGCCGTGCTTTCACGCTACGTAATATCAGCGCCCCGGAGAACTATATTAACCGGGAATGGAACTGGGCAGTGCGTCAGGCTTATCTAAAGAAGGATGATGACCTGTTGCTGGCCGCGGCAAAACGTGCCATGGATATGGGCTGGTATGATCGTGCCATTTATGCCGCTGACCGTACCGCGAACAAACATAATTATAACTATCGTTATCCAATGCCACATCAGAATTACGTGGTCAGCCATAGTCGCAATGCGGGGATTGATCCGGCCTGGGCCTATGGTTTGATGCGTCAAGAAAGTCGTTTCAATACCGTCGCACGTTCACATGTCGGGGCGGGTGGTCTGATGCAGATTATGCCGGATACGGCCAAGTTGGTGGCGCGTCAAATGGGTGAGGCTTATAATCCGGCAGCACTCACCGATATGAATACCAATATTCGCTACGGAACATTCTATTTATCTACCATTCAGCGTCAGCTCAGCAATAGTCCGGTGCTGGCAACAGCAGGCTATAATGCCGGACCAAACCGTGCCCGCCGCTGGCAGCCAGAATTTCAGGGAATGGCCGCAGATCAATATACTGAAAGTATTCCTTTACTTGAAACCCGAGATTATGTGAAACATGTCATGACCAATGCCACGCATTACGGTATCTTGTTAGGACAGGGGGCACAGTCAGTGGGTAAACGCATGCAACTGATACCATTACGTAATACACAATAAAATTAAAATTATTGGGGGATGGTGATTTATTCATGAAAATAATGAAGGATCGTCGAGTCTGGGCTGGATCGGTTACGCTTGTATTTTTGGCCAGCAGTCCGGCAGCGTTTGCTGCGCCGACAGACTATGTCATGGATGTACAAATGGTCCCGGCCCTATGTAGTCTGTATCCGGAATATGCCAAGAAACGAAAATGTCTGGAAGGTTATTCGCTGAATATCTCCGGCTTATATCCTCAGACCACATCACAAAATTGCAGGACCAATAGCTCTGCGAAACTGTCACCACTGCAGTCCAAGGTAGTGGCCAGGATCATGCCGGATGACAATACCCGGACAATTTTATGGCGTAATATCGGTGGCTGCGTGCCGATGAATGCTAGTCAATATTTCCGCACGATTATCAATTATGCAGATCGCCTGAAAGTGCCCGCAGAACTGACAGAACAGGAAAATATTACGATTTCTGTCGATACATTGCGGGCCAAATTCCTGAAAATTAATCCGCAATTACCGGGCAATGGCTTGCGATTCAACTGCCAGCAGACCCAGTCAGCCAGCGTACTTACCTCGATCAAGGTCTGTTATCGTCCCAATGGTAATTACAAATCCTGTCCTGCCAACATTATTAATACATGCCCAAAAACTGTCACAATAAAAGGAACATACTGAGCTTTTTTGCCGATTTAATTTATATTTCCTATCAGACTTTAGGTGAAATCCGTCCTCTTTTATATGCATCTGGCAAAGGATTGGAGTACAATCTTTCGCGTTTACGATTATTAGATTAAATACTAACTATTTAATCGCATTGAATATCCTCAATTGGAGATAATTAGATGAAGCAAGCAGTTCGTGTTGCCGTTACTGGCGCTGCAGGTCAAATTGGTTACAGCCTATTATTCCGTATCGCAAGCGGCGAAATGCTAGGTAAAGATCAACCAGTGATTTTGCAATTGCTCGAAGTTCCTTTTGAGAAAGCTCAACAAGCGCTTAAAGGCGTAATGATGGAGCTTCAAGATTGCGCATTCCCATTACTAGAAGACATGATCGGTACTGATGATCCTAAAGTTGCATTTAAAGATGCTGACTATGCGTTATTAGTTGGTTCACGTCCACGTGGTCCAGGTATGGAACGTGCTGACCTGCTTAAAGTGAACGGTGAAATCTTCATCGGTCAAGGTCAAGCATTGAACGAAGTTGCAAGCCGTGACGTTAAAGTTCTAGTTGTTGGTAACCCTGCAAACACGAATGCTTACATCGCAATGAAATCTGCTCCAGATCTTCCAGCGAAAAACTTCACTGCAATGTTACGTCTTGACCACAACCGTGCTGCATCTCAAATTGCTGCTAAAACTGGTAAAGCGGTTAAAGACATCAAAAATCTTACAGTTTGGGGTAACCACTCTCCAACCATGTATGCCGACTACCGTTTTGCAACAATTAACGGCGAAAGCGTTAAAGACATGATCAACGACCAAGAATGGAATGCAAATACATTCCTTCCGACTGTTGGTAAACGTGGTGCTGCGATTATCGAAGCACGTGGTTTGTCTTCTGCTGCTTCTGCTGCTAACGCTGCAATCGACCATATGCGCGATTGGGCTCTTGGTACAAACGGCGAATGGGTAACTATGGGTATTCCTTCTGACGGTTCTTACGGTATTCCTGAAGGCGTAATGTTCGGTTTCCCTGTAACGACTGAAAACGGTGAATACAAAATCGTTCAAGGTCTAGAAATCGACGAATTTAGTCAAGAGCGTATCAACTTCACGTTGAATGAACTTGAAGAAGAGCGCGCAGCAATTGCTGACATGCTTAAATAATTTGATCTTTTCAGATTAAGTTGAAAAAGCACTCCATTTGGGGTGCTTTTTTTATATCACTCACTTTAATCAACAAAAAATAACAAGCTGTGAAGGAGAGACAACTGAGTTTTCGCTATGAGCGATCTAAGGTAGAGACAAGATTATAGATAAAAAAGATGGAGGTTCAGATGTTAGAACAACGCGCCACCTTCGAACTTTTCTTTGAACAATTGGGTCTGGATTCGAGTCCGGAAGCGATTGATGAGTTTATTAATACGCATCAAATCGGTATGGATGTGCCCCTGCATAAAGCTCCTTTTTGGAGTAAATCACAGCATGACTTTCTGATCAGTCACTGGAAGAAAGATGATGACTGGGCCATTTTTGTTGATGTATTGAATGAACAATTACATATTGAGGCAGAGGGTTCAGGTTCCTGTGACATACTCGGCCATAAATCAACCTAAGAATTCGAATCTCAACACGCTCATAATTTAACACTACGATGGAGTCTATTTATGCTTACGGAACAACAGTTAACTTTAGAATTATTATTTGAACAATTGGGTTTGCCTTCTGATGGAGCCTCAATTAATCAATTTACCCATACCCATCAATTGCCATCTGAAGTCGCATTGCCAGATGCCGAATTTTGGAGTGAGGGACAAAGTGCCTTCCTGCGTGAACATTGGCACCAAGATGATGAATGGATTGTCATTATTGACAAGTTAAATCAGCTTTTACATGTGGAAAGCGACAAACAAAGCGTTTAAATGCATTCATACAAAAAGAAACAACAAACCTAGTCAAAGGACTAGGTTTTTTTTGTCTTATCTTATAAGTTAGATCTATAAATAATTACAATTTATCTGATATAAGGAGGGCGCGATGCTCGCAAAGAACCAACCATCCTTAGAGCTCTTGTTTTCTCAGCTCGGTCTCGCCAATAGTCCTGCGGCTATTGAATTGTATGTACGCACCCATCAACTGCCAGCAGGGCTGTCCTTGCATGATGCGCCATTCTGGAATAAAGCCCAGCGTTCTTTATTGATTAGCCATTTGGTACAAGATGATGATTGGGCAATTTGGGTCGATGAACTGAATCAGCAACTGCACATGGACGCTTATAGACGTCAACCTGCTTGATCATTTTTCCTATATTTTTCTGATATTTAAAATAAGATGATATAGCTTGTATTAAAAAACGCCTCATTTGAGGCGTTTTTGTTCTTTGGCTTAATGCATTTTGCTTTTTAATATTTTGTTAAACCATTCGTGCTGACGATAATCATTAAATGCATGATGCTGCTGTAATAATTCCAGCTCAAATTCGGCAGTGGTGGTGTACTTACCTAACCAGTGGCGGGTCAGGGCCGGCTCATTTTTACTGGCACTGGCATAGGCCAGAAAGAAATAAATGTCCCCATGTTCATAACTGGCCATTGGCTTTAAAATTTGCTGAGTAATCAGGGCGAAATGGTGCTCTTTGGTCAATTCAAAAAACATCATATAAGCCTTGGCCAGATGCAAAGATAGGTTGATATACATGCGCAGCGGCATTTCTTCAAATTCTACCCGGCCTTGTTCCAGCAACACTACGGCTTCTTGCAGGAAATGTCGCTGTTCCTGACGCAGTTCACTTAAAGTCACCAGCTGTAAACGAAGATCAGCACGTTCAAGCGTTAATTCCGGCGTATTGCCTTTTAAATACAATTGGTCAGTTTCACCCAGACGTTGAATAATCTGTTTGGTCGTTAATCGCATCAACGCAATCCTCATTTCTCAATAATGGCTATATGAGGTTAAAAATTAAAATTTAAAGCGGCAGCGTGTCTTAGAGTAGTGAGGTATCACTTCTTAGCCAGGCGGTAATGGATAGGCGTTGCTGTTTAGAGATTAAAACTTCATGTAATAAATCGCTCTGGAACAGCGCCATTCGGTTCGGTTTTGGCTGGATAATATGCCACTGGCCATGTTTGTCCTGCAGGCGTAGTTCACCGCCCCAGTCCGTCTGCCATTGTCCATGTAAATAATACACACTGGAAATCATCCGGCCATTTTTATCTTGAGGGTTGTCACGGTGCAGAGCATAAAACTCACCCGCGTGATAGCAAGCGAAATGTGCTTCGACATCTTTGATGCCTAAATAAAACGCGCGGTTTAAAATTTGGGAAAATTGTTGAAGTGTTTGGATGTGTCGGTGGGAAATTTGAAATTCAGGTTGTAACCAAAGAATATGATCACTACGGATGTTGTTAACGACACCATTTTGAATGGCTGCATTACGAAATTCGTTTAAGTGGCTTAAGCATTCTTGACTCACTGCATGTTGATATTCGCTAGAGTAAGCATCGTCAACAATACTAAAGCCATGTTGATCTAAATCATCTAAGATTTGATCAACATTCCAATCCCCTGGGATGATAACTGCTTCCATTTTTTCAATTCTCGATAGTGTGGTAAAAAAAGGTCCGCTATTTTAGTGCAATAATCGTTTCTGAACGAAATAGTTTTTCATGTTAAAATAGCAATTGATCTTAGGAATAATTGAAACATGAATTACCGTCACTCTTACCACGCAGGCAACTTTGCCGATGTCATGAAGCACGTTTTATTGCTTCAGTTGTTGACTCGACTGAATGCAAAAGACAAACCTTATCGCTATGTAGATACACATGGTGGTGCAGGTAAATATGATTTGTCGACTGCCGAAGCGCAAAAATCAGGTGAGTTTTTAAACGGTATTCATCGTCTTATTAAGCTGGATGATTCGATCAAGCGTAATGCACCTGAAGGCGTACAACAATACTTGAAAATTGTTGA
The DNA here is from genome assembly GCF_056642055.1 of Acinetobacter sp. 129952. Next base: position 99,682 of record NZ_JBWVSU010000010.1, read on the forward strand.
AAACATGCGTGAAAACTTTGGTAAGGGTGCTTATCCGGGTTCGCCGTGGTTTGCGCTAGAAGGCATGCGTGAAATTGATAAAGCGACCATTTTTGAAATGCAGCGTGATGTATTCCAGCAACTTCGTCATAATATTTTTGACAAGCGTGCCGGTTTGCATGAGCGTGATGCATACGAAGGTCTGTTGGCAGTCATTCCGCCAAAAGAAAAACGTGGTCTGGTGATGATCGATCCGCCATATGAACTGGAACGTAAAGATTTCCCGCAGTTGGTCGAACTGCTGGTTGCTGCGTATAAGAAATGGCCGACAGGTGTATTTGCCGTTTGGTATCCAATTAAAGACCGTGCCATGATTGAACGTTTTGAGAAGAAAATGTTTAAGACCGGTATCCGCCGTCAACTGGTGTGTGAAGTCTGTGTATGGCCGGATGATACCCCAGTAGGCCTGAACGGTTGTGGTTTGCTGGTGATTAACCCACCTTGGAAATTCTCTGAAGATGCTGATGAAGCACTACAGTGGTTATTCCCGCATCTTCGCATGAGTGAAAACGGTGGTCACGCTGCAGTTCGTTGGTTAGTGGGCGAATAATTTTTTCAAAGATCAGGTCATAGCTAGGATCGACAAGAATGACAAATATAAGCAAACCGGAACGTGACTCTTCAACTGAAGTGCCTTTCGATGGCATCACCTTTGAGGTAGAAGAAGAGGAGCATACCCAGGAAGGGCAAAAAGTTAAGCGTCGAGGCATCTATCTATGGCCGAACCTGATTACAACGGCAGCGTTGTTGTCAGGTTTCTACTCGATTATTGCCAGTATGAATGGTGATTTTCAGCAAGCTATTTATGCGATTTTTATTGCGGCATTACTGGATGGACTGGATGGACGTGTGGCACGTGCTATTGGTGCACAAAGTCCGTTCGGTGAACAATTTGACTCGCTTTCTGACATGCTGGCTTTTGGCGTAGCTCCCGCTATTTTGATGTATAGCTGGGGCTTGAGTGATTTGGGCCGTATTGGTCTGGCGGCTTGTTTTGTTTATACCGCATGTGCTGCGTTCCGTCTGGCACGCTTCAATGTACAGATTGGTGTGGTCGACAAACGTTATTTTATTGGTGTCGCAAGTCCTCTGGCTGCCATCATGATTGTGTCACTGGTCTGGGTCGGTCTGGATTTTCCAGAAATCTTTGATATTCGTGAACCTTCTCTTCAGGTCATTAATGCAGTGGTCATCATTGCGGTAGGCTTGTTGATGATTTCCAATATCAAATACTATTCATTTAAAACTGTAGAACGTAAACGGGTTCCATTTTTTGTCCTACCAATTGCCGTATTCGTCTTTGCAGCGATGACTTATAATATTCCTGTCGGCATTCTGGTCATTTCTATTCTCTATGCCTTGTCTGGTTTTGTAACCACCTTTATGGCAAAAAGATCGAGTACATTATAAAAATATAAGGAGTCTGAGATGCGGTTTCTTCAAGATTTTTTAGATCGTTCGAAACAGCTAAATCAGACTCCTGCTGTTTCGCGCTATCCCGCCTATCATGGTCCTACCTCAAAATATAAAATTATTCATCAAGGTTTGATGATCCCCGGGCTTCCGGCACCGCTCTATTATTTAAACTTTATGAGTATTATCGGGCAACCCAATGCACCCATGCTGTCAAACCCGAGCGCAATCGAAACCACAGCCTTAGATACCGCCACCGTGATTTGCAGTTCGAGTCCGCATATGGTGGGGCAATTACATCACTACTCGGTCAAGCAGGACTGTCATTTTAAATCGGGTCTGTTTCAGTTTCTGGATCGGGAGCAATTGAGCGGAAATTTCCCAAATTTTCGTTTGCAACGTTCTGACTCGGAGCTCAGTTTGGATTTAAATATTCAAACTATTCAACTGATTTCTCATTTTACCAAAATGCGGTTTTCCTTGGCAGATCACTGGTCTTTGCTATGTCATTGTCAGGGAACGGTGAACTATAAAGCGCAGCAATATACGATTGATGGTCTGGGAAGCTTTGAATACGCGCGAAGTTTTAACTTTCCTTATCTGCCTTTGGCCTTCCTGACTTATCAAATTATTAATCTTAGTGAAAACCGGCAACTGTTGTTGGCGCAAATTCGGGATGGTTTTAATCGTATTGTTCAGTCGCGGATCTATCTGCGTGATTTAAAAAACATGCGGACCCAAATGTTCGATCGCAAAGTTTATTTTAAAGTTCATCGTGTTTATCCGCGTGTCACGACACCTAATGGGCAGAGTATGTATTTGCCGCGCGAATTTGAATGGTGTTATGAAAATGCAGACGGTACTTGTATCTGGGTACAAGGGCAAAGTCGTGGAGATTTTAAATTTGGCCTGGCAGCGGGCTATGTAGGAAGTTTTAGTTATCAAGTGAAAATAAATGAAGAAACCGAAAGTGGGGAAGGGGGCTATTGTGAATACATAGATTGTCGGCCTTTACGCTTTCAGGAACAGAATAAAACAGAAAAAAGATTAAGTCATTTATCCAATTCAGTCCCTTTACTGCTCAAGAAATGAAGAAAAGTGCGATTTTTGTAGAATAAATAAACAGTCGTGATATTTTTGCTGAATTATTTAAGAATAGGGGTTGTATTGGGTCGGGAATCCTGTAGAATGCACATCCATCGGCGGTGATGAAGATTAAAACTTCTGATAAAACAGTGACTTAGTTAAGTTTGATTGAGTTGGGTTTTAGAAAGAAAGTTTAAAAATAGTTTTCATTACTGGTTGACTTTCTAGAGATAGAGAGTAATATAGCCGACCTAGCTTGCTGGTGACGAATTAGCAAGAAGATCATTAAGAGATTATGAAGAA
>NZ_JBWVSU010000011.1:0-83701 GCF_056642055.1 Acinetobacter sp. 129952
AGCCAAAGCTTCACCCGTGGTGGCATGAACGCTATGTAAGATTTCATGTCCTAACGCACTGCGTTGACCTGCAATAAAGTTTTTCCCAATCATCATAACCAGTTCCTTAAAGTGTAATAACTGCGCCAATCGGCAATTCAGCATGGGTATGTGCAAGTTTATTTTTCAGAGGATGACCAAATTCTTTCATTTCAATTTCAAATTCATCGCCGACTTGTGCTTGCATTCCATCTGCAAATGACAACGTTGCTGTACCAAAATAATGAACATGTACATCCCCAGGTTTTAAAAATTGCTGATATTTAAAATGGTGATATTCCAAATTGCTCAGGCTATGACACATATTGTCTTCGCCCGATAAAAATTCTTTTTCCCAAATGACCTCACCATCGCGGCGCAAACGGCTTGTACCGACCAAATGGTTTGGAAGTTCACCTGTACGTAATTCTGGCCCATAACTACAAGCACGTAATTTAGAATGTGCAAGATATAGATAATTACGACGTTCCATAATGTGGTCGGAATATTCATTGCCTAAAGCAAAACCGATACGGTACGGTTTTGAATCTGAACCAATCACATATAAACCTGCAATTTCAGGCTCTTCGCCCCCATCTTCTGCAAAAGGAGGTAAAGGCAAATCTGTACCAGGACGCACGACAATAGAACCATCCCCTTTATAAAACCACTCCGGTTGCGCGCCGACATTACCAGTAGTGGGTTTACCTTTTTCCACGCCCCATTGGAACATACGCATGGTGTCGGTCACGGATGCAGCATCATTTAAATTTTGTTGATGCATTTTATCGCGCGTAGAGGCTGAACCTAAATGGGTTAAACCTGTACCCGATATAAAGCAATGCGCTGTATCTGGATGATCCAAAGGTGGAAGAACTTTTAATTCTGCTAGTAAAGATTGATAGTCATAGCTGTCATCGCTATACCCTAGCTGTTGAACTTGTTGTTCCAAACTTAACTGATTCTGAATGGCCATTAATGCTAAATCGCGAACGCTCTCTACGTTATTCACATGTTTAACCGTATTCTTTTCCACAACACCAACAGCGCGCTGATTATCTTTAATTTCAAACTGAATTACATTCATTACAAATTCCCTTTACACTTGTTCACTTACATTTAATTTTTGAGATTTTTTTCTTTCTAATTTTGAATAAACGAAATAAGTCAAAATTAGACCGAAGACCATAACAATAGAGAGGAAATACAGACCTGCTGCCATATTGCCGGTATATTCTTTTAATAATCCAATACCATACGGCCCAAGATAGCCGCCTAAATTTCCGACAGAATTAATTAATGCAATGCCTGCTGCTGCACTTGCTCCGGTTAAAAACCGACCTGGTAAAGTCCAAAAAACGGCAGTCATTGAGAATAGACAAAAAGCAACCGTAGATAATGCAGCCATCTGCAAGACAGGTGAGCTTAACCAAGCACTCAAGAACATGGCACAAGCACCTAATGCATATAGAAAAGCTAAATGTCCATAACGGTCATTTAAACGGTCAGTACTGCGCGGAATAATCAAAAGACCGATAATGCCAAAGATGTAAGGAATACTGGACAAAAAACCAACTTGCAGATCAGTTCCGCCACCAAACTGTTTAATAATAGTTGGCAACCATAAATTTAAACCGTAAATACTTAAGGTCACTGGAAGGTAATAAAGCGCAAGCGTTAAAACTCGTTTGTCTTTTAAAGCATGTAAGGGATTGCCATGCCGTGTTTGGTCATATTCAGATTCATCTTTAACCAATTCATTTTTCAGCCAGTTTTTTTGCTGATCGGTTAACCATTTCACTTTATCAATATTGTCTGGTAAGTATAAATAGGTAGGTAAGGCAAGAAGAACTGCGGGTAAACCTACCGCAATAAATAACCATTGCCAGCCATGCATATTCGCCATGCCATCCATACCAAGCAATGCGCCGGCCAATGGGCCTGCCACCATCATCGCAATGGGCTGAGACAACACAAACATGCCCATGATTTTTCCACGATGACGCACTGGATACCATTGGGTAATTAAATATAAAACACCGGGAAAGAAACCTGCTTCAGCTACACCCAACAGGAATCTGAGGGCATAAAAACTTTTAGGGCCTTCAATCAGTGCCATCGCCATGGTGATTAAACCCCACGTCAATAAAATTCGAGTGAACCACTTGCGCGCGCCGAATTTATCCAAAAGTAAATTGCTTGGAACTTCAAACAGAAAATAACCAATAAAAAATAGGCCAGCTCCCAGCCCATAAGCAGCATCACCAATACCAACATCTGCACCCATATGCAAATGTGCAAAGCCAACTGCTGCACGATCGATATAGGCAACAAGATAAAGTATGACCAATGCAGGGATCAGCTTATAAGTCACCGTCCGTATAACATCCTTTTCGAAATCCATATTCGACTCCACCTTCCATCTATTTATTCTTAAGCATCATGCCAAAGGAAAATTTCTATAATTTAAAATATAGTATTACTATTTAAATTTCAAACCCTTTTAAAAAGATTTTTTTTAGTGTATTTTGCTAAATATTATTTCAATAGTAATACTATATAAGGATATAGAGATGTCAGAAAAGAAACCTTTACGGTCAACAGCTTGGTTTGGAACGACAGATAAGAACGGATTTATGTATCGTAGTTGGATGAAAAACCAAGGTATTCCAGATCACGCATTTGATGGTCGCCCGATTATTGGTATCTGTAATACATGGTCAGAACTCACACCATGTAATGCACATTTTCGTAAAATTGCAGAACATGTAAAAAAAGGAATTTTAGAGGCGGGTGGTTATCCTGTGGAATTTCCTGTTTTTTCAAGTGGCGAATCCAACTTGCGCCCTACTGCAATGTTGACGCGTAATTTGGCCAGTATGGATGTCGAAGAAGCCATTCGTGGTAACCCTATGGATGGTGTGGTGTTACTGACCGGTTGCGATAAGACTACCCCTGCTCTATTGATGGGCGCTGCAAGTTGTGACGTTCCTGCAATTGTGGTGACAGGTGGCCCAATGCTGAATGGTAAACATAAAGGCAAAGACATTGGTGCGGGAACGATTGTCTGGCAAATGCATGAAGAATTAAAAGCAGGCAAAATTGATTTAAATGAGTTCCTCTCTGCTGAAGCAGGTATGTCTCGTTCAGCAGGTACGTGTAATACCATGGGCACGGCATCCACAATGGCATGTATGGCTGAGGCCTTGGGTACATCATTACCGCATAATGCCGCGATTCCAGCAGTTGACTCACGTCGCTATGTTTTGGCTCATTTGTCGGGTATGCGTATTGTGGATATGGTTAAAGAAGATCTGACTCTCTCTAAAGTCTTAACCAAAGAAGCGTTTGAAAATGCCATTAAAGTGAATGCAGCCATTGGTGGTTCAACCAATGCAGTGATTCATTTAAAAGCCATAGCAGGTCGTATTGGTGTAGATTTAGAATTAGATGATTGGAATCGTGTTGGTCGTGGTATGCCAACAATTGTCGACTTACAACCTTCTGGTCGCTTCTTGATGGAAGAGTTTTACTATAGTGGTGGCCTACCAGCCGTAATTCGTCGTATGGGTGAACATAATTTATTACCACATCCGAATGCATTGACTGTCAATGGTGAAAGTATTTGGGACAATTGTCAAAACTCACCCATTTATAACGATGAAGTCATCCGTCAAATGGATAACCCACTACGTAAAGATGGTGGAATGTGTATCTTGCGCGGTAATCTTGCCCCTAAAGGTGCAGTTTTGAAACCATCGGCAGCTTCGCCAGAATTGATGAAACATCGCGGTCGTGCGGTGGTATTTGAAAACTTTGATGACTATAAAGAACGCATTGTCGATCCAGATTTGGATGTAGATGAAACTTGTATTCTTGTCCTCAAAAATGCAGGACCTAAAGGTTACCCAGGCATGGCAGAAGTCGGCAATATGGGATTACCACCCAAGATTCTTGAAAGAGGAATCACTGATATGGTGCGTATTTCTGATGCACGTATGAGTGGCACAGCTTACGGTACCGTTGTGCTACATGTTGCACCTGAAGCCATGGCTGGTGGCCCATTAGGTGCAGTTAAAAATGGTGACTTTATTGAACTGGATGCTTATGCAGGTAAATTACATTTAGACATCAGCGATGAAGAGTTGCAACACCGTCTGGAAAATTTAGAAGAACCACCCAAACCAAATTTTATTGGCGGGTATCGTGAGCTTTATGTTAATCATGTGCTTCAAGCGGATGAAGGTTGCGACTTTGACTTTCTTGTAGGCTGTCGCGGTTCTGAAGTTCCACGTCACTCACACTAAGTTACTCAAAATAGATGATCTTGTTAATTTATAGGGTCATCTATACCATACCAAGACCAAAGATAATTAATTGCAGAATATGAGTAACGCCGACTACAAAAACCCCGTTCCGAGTAAAAGCCAGCATGCTCTCATTGTTCAACAATTGGGTCTAAAAATCGTTTCAGGTGAAATTCCTGAAAATGAAAAATTACCCTCTGAGGCTGAATTATGCAAGGAATTTCAGGTGAGTCGTCCCGTTTTTCGTGAAGCAATACGGGTGCTGAACGCCAAAGGTCTAACTTATTCACGTCCCAAAATTGGTACTGTAGTTCGTCCTAAAGATGAATGGTACTTATTAGATCCTGATGTACTTTTCTGGCTCATTCAATCAACACCTGAAAATGAGTTCTTTAAAACGCTATCAACGGTTAGACGTGTTTTAGAACCTGAGTTAGCTTATATTGCAGCCAGTACAGCGACCGAAGAAGATATCGCACAAATTAAAAAAGCATATGAAGGTATGGAAAAAGCAGAGACCGTTGAAGATTTTATACAGCCGGACATCGATTTTCATCTTTCAATTGCAAGAGCAACGCATAATGACCTACTCGCATATATGTCAAAAATGTTGGTCTTGCCGTTACAGCAATCAATTCAAGTCACTAGCCTTCGCCCCAATTTACAAGGCCATTCCTTACCTAGACATAAAGCTATTTTAACGGCCATTGAAAACAAAGACCCGCTGTCTGCAAGACATGCTTCTTTAGTGCAATTGGACGATACCAAAATGGCTTACAACTTAATCAAAAAATAAGTTGTTCATCCCTTTCTCTTTAATTTAAATATGGATTTATGAAAACTTTTAAAATTACTTGTGCTGAAAAAGGTGTGCTCATCAACAAAGCATTTAACTTTGATTTTCCTGTGGAATACACAGAGTATGAACAGCTTAGCCAACAAGATTTTTACACTCAAGTACATGATCAAGATGTCATCATCATCAGTGATTTAAAAGTAGATGAAGAAATTTTAGCGAATAATCCAGAGCTTAAATTATTAGCCTTATGCTCTACGGGTTATGACCATGTCAATCTCGATTTACTTAAATCTAAGAATATTAAAGTTTGTAATATTCGTGGTTATGCAGGCGATGCAGTCGCAGAACATGCTTTCATTCTAATGATGAATTTAATCAAAAATTTTGGTGCCCAACTTAATGCTGTGCAAAATGGTTCTTGGTCTCAAGGTTCAGTTTCTTTTTACTTAGCATCACCCATACGTGAATTAAAAGGTAAAACTTTGGTAATTCTAGGTAAAGGTGAAATTGGGACAGCATTAGCAAGCAAGGCACAAGCCTTTGGTATGAATGTCATCTTTAGCGAACGTAAAAATGCCAAAAATTGCCGTGAAGGTTATGTCACCTTCGATCAAGCAATCGAACAGGCTGATATTCTTTCATTACATTGTACCTTGAATAATGAAACACGTGAAATGATTGATCAAAATGTCCTAAATAAAATGAAAAAAGACAGTATTTTGGTCAATGTAGGTCGTGGTGGTTTAATCAATAATCAAGATGTTGTTAATGCTTTAGAAAATAATCAAATCGCTGGATTTGGTGCAGATGTTCTAGATCAAGAACCGCCAACTAAAGACCATTTATTACTTAAAACAAATCATCCAAATGTCATGATTACGGCACATATCGCATGGGCAACGGATGAGGCTCAAGATCGACTATTTTATATTTTAGAAGATAATGTAAATAAAAACATTTTAGGTATAGAACAAAATTTAGTATGACTCACAACTCATCTCCTAAATAGATTTGATTATCATTAGATGAGCACTGTATGTAGTGGTTTAACAAAGTTGAACACTCTAACGTTCAAAATTATCCAAGCACACCACCAATTAAAATATGCCTCTGAAATTTCTCAATTTTAATAAAATGACATCAGTTGTGTCGTTTTATCAAAAAAATGACAGAGGTTGCGTCGCTAACATTTGTCATTATGTGTCGCAATGCTTTCTAAGTTATTGAAGTTAATAATCTAGAAATGACAAACAATGTGTCGCATGACGTTAAAATGACACGATATTTGTTATTTTAACTTTAAATAAAAAGCCACCCTCGCGGTGGCTTTTTTCATGATCTAATTGATCAGCTTCAATTCTGGGATTTATTTCAACCGCTTCCCTGCTTCATCAATAATCATTTCCCCATCTTCCTTGCTAAAAGCTGCGCGCTGCGGAGCAGAAAGAATATCTAAAACAACTTCTGATGGTCGACACAATCTCACACCAAGTTCAGTCACCACAAATGGACGATTAATCAAAATCGGATATTGCAACATAAAATCAATCAGTTGATGATCTGTCCAATCACTGCTTTCCAAGTTGAGTTCTTCATAGGGCTTTACATTTTTACGAATTGCTTCACGTACCGACAGCCCCGCATCCTGAATTAACTGAATCAGCTCCTCTTTGGTCGGCGGTGTTTTCAGATATTCAATCACTATTGGCTCCTCACCGGTATTACGGATTAAGGCCAAGGTATTTCGAGAGGTTCCACATTCAGGATTATGATAAATCTTGATCTTTTGCGACATGACTTTTCTCAGTGCATAAACAATATTGCTTTTATATATGGATATCCGTATATTCGCAATAGTCAATATATCAGGATATCGCGATGCACCAGACCGATTTTTTTAAATGTCTTGCCGATTCAACACGTTTAGATATTTTAAAGCTGGTCATGGCCAAACAGAATGTCTGTGTCTGTGAGTTCACAGAGCAATTAAATCTGAGCCAGCCCAAAATTTCCCGTCATCTGGCCTTATTGAGAAATCTGGGCGTTTTGCTAGATCAACGCCAAGGGCAATGGGTTTATTACCGTTTAAATCCTGATTTGCCGGTCTGGGCAAATGAAGTATTAAAAATCATCGCACAAGATCCGGAAATTCAAAAGTTAAAATCTACCATTTCAGCGTCCTGCGAATTATCCTGAGCCAATATCATGTCTGCTTCAAAAATGTCATTTTTAGATAAGAATCTGACCATCTGGATTTTTATTGCCATGCTGCTGGGGATCGGGATTGGGGTTTTCTTTCCTCAAGCTTCGATCGCATTGGACCGGATGAGTATTGATTCGGTCAATATTCCGATTGCCATCGGTCTGATTGTCATGATGTATCCACCGCTTGCCAAAGTGGACTATGCCACCTTGCCGCAGGTATTTAAGGATAAACGCACGCTTACCCTGTCTCTGGTTCAGAACTGGCTGATTGCACCCTGCCTGATGTTTGCATTGGCGCTGATTTTTCTGCAATCCTATCCTGAATATATGACGGGTGTCATTTTGATCGGCTTGGCGCGTTGTATTGCCATGGTGCTGGTCTGGAATGGTCTGGCTTGTGGCGATAATCAATATGTGGCCGGACTGGTGGCATTTAACAGTATTTTCCAGATCCTGTTTTTCAGTAGCTATGCCTGGCTGTTTTTGACCTTCTTGCCACCTTATTTTGGTGTTGAAGCACAGGTGATTGATGTTAGCTTCTGGACGATTACTCACGCGGTTCTGGTTTATCTGGGTATTCCATTTTTGCTGGGCTTTTTGACACGTTTGATTCTGGTCAAGCAAAAAGGTCTGGAATGGTATCAGACGCAGTTTATTCCAAAAATCAGTCCGCTCAGCCTGCTGGCCCTGTTATTTACCATTGTCGCCATGTTTAGCCTGAAAGGCGGTGATGTGGTCAGCCTGCCACTGGATGTACTCAGAATCGCCATTCCCCTGACCATTTATTTCATTGTGATGTTCTTTATCAGCTTCTTTATGAGCAAGTGGATGGGCAATGATTATCCTAAAACCGCGGCTATTTCTTTTACCGCTGCCGGTAATAATTTTGAACTGGCGCTGGCAATTGCAATTGCCACTTTTGGTCTCGCGTCCCCTGTGGCATTTACCACGGTGATTGGCCCTCTGGTTGAAGTTCCGGTTCTGATTGCGCTAGTCAGCGTTTCATTATGGCTAAGAAAAAAATTGTTTAAAGAGGCATAACCCGATGGATCTCCCGAATATCAATTTGAATCTGCTAGAAACACCGACGCTGGATAAAGTTCAGGCCAAAGCACTGGATCATCCACCCCGGATTTTGCTGCTGTATGGTTCAAACCGTGAACGGTCCTATAGCCGGCTCGCTGTTCAGGAAGCGGGCCGGATACTGGAATATTTTGGCGCCGAAGTCAGAATCTTCCATCCCAAAGGATTACCCTTACCTGAAGATGCAGATACGAGCCACCCTAAGGTACAAGAACTGCATGAACTTTTGGTCTGGTCAGAAGGCATGGTCTGGTGTTCACCGGAACGTCATGGTTCGATGAGTTCGATTCTAAAAGCCCAAATTGACTGGATTCCTCTGGCAGCCGGTGCAATTCGTGCGACCCAAGGCAAGACACTGGCCGTGATGCAGGTTTGTGGTGGTTCGCAATCCTTTAATGCAGTGAATCAGTTGCGTGTTTTAGGACGCTGGATGCGGATGATCACCATTCCAAATCAGTCTTCTGTACCCAAAGCTTTCCTTGAATTTGAAGAAGATGGTCGCATGAAACCATCACCTTATTACAACCGCATTGTGGATGTGATGGAGGAACTCTACAAGTTCACTCTCCTCACCCGCGGTCAGTCTGCTTATCTCACCGATCGATATTCTGAACGGGTGGAAAGTGCCGAAGAATTATCAAAGCGGGTGAATCAGCAAAAGATCTAGTTTTATCTCAAATCCTCTGATCAACTTTTCAAAACTTAAATATTAAAAAATCCCGCTCAGGAAACGGGATTTTGTTTTTTGAAAATTTAACAGCCCTAAATCATTTCAATTAAAATTCTTTCGTTATACTCAGACCAGCGCTCCAGTTCCGTCCTTCTGCCGGCTCAAAGAAACGGCTATTACTTTCATTGACAATCACCGAACCAGAATAATCTTTATCAAACAGGTTATCGACACGCGCAAAAGTATTCACCGCCCAATCCTGCATTTTCCAGTTATAACCCACATTGGCGCCAGCAACCGTGTAGCTTGGTGCAGCATCAGAATTCAAGTCATTCACATAAATCTTATCGGAGTAACGCACATCCAGACCTGCATGTAGACCTTTTTCAGGCTTCCAGTCCAAACTTAAAAATGCCTGATTTTTGGCAATCCCCGGAATATAGTTACCCGATGCTATTCTAGATACTACAACCTCTCCTTCATCATTCCGAAGTTCAGGAATATCTGCATCAAAAGTAGCATCTATATAGCTATAGCTGGCTTGAGCAGTGAGATCACGCCATAAATTTTTATTCCAGGAGAGTTCAATACCTTCTCTTAAAGTTTTATCGGCATTACGGAAAGTAGAGCGACCATTGTCATTACCTGCAGAAACAATGTCATTCTTCGTCTTGGTCTGGAAAACTGCAACAGTAAAATCACCTAATGTATTTGCAGATTTCAATCCCATCTCATAAGTTCTACTTTCTGCTGCTTTTAGATCAAGTGTGCGACTACTGCCATCTGCTGGATAAGACATTTCGGTAAAGGTGGGCGTTTCAAAGCCTTGTGCATAACTGGCATAAGTCATCAGCTCAGGAAAAATCTGCCAGCTTAACGCAGCTGAAGGCAGTAATTTCTGATAATCGGTTTTACCCGAATTATTGCCATTCGCCAGAAACTTGTCTTTAGACTTGAAATGTACATTGCTATAGCGCAGGCCGGCATCTAAAGTCCAATCGGGAGCAAAATGATAAGAAGCTTGCAAATACGGATCTAAATTCCACAGGGTATTATCTTCATCTCGACGCAGTTCGCCTTTGACTCCCAAGCGATCACCTAAAAAGTTTTGATAGCCTTTACGGTCTTCGGTCATGGCATCTACGGCGACACCTGCAATCAGTTTAGTATTTGGTAGAATATCTTTACCCGTCCAGCGTAAATCTGTTCCATAAAAATTACGGTCAAAATCAATGACACCACCGGGATGATTTCGGGCTAGTTGAACTGTATTAGGTTTACAAATATCAGTATTTTCTTCATATGCACACTTTGGAATCGACTGATATTGCGTGACTGCGCGCTGTCCCCAGTAGGCCATGCCATACAGTTCATGCTGGTCATTGATCGGTTTATTCCAGGTCAAACCTGTTTGCAACTGCTCAATTTCTTTACGTGCATTATAAAGAAGGACGTTGGTCGCGACCTGTCGGGGATTGACCTTCCACTGTTCTCGGGTTAAACCGCCCGGATCATCCGCTGCAATTTTAACGTAGTTATTCATCCAGTTGATTTTAGAACCATCTTCCAGATCCCAAGTCAGCTTGGCATTATGCAGAACTTTATGTGCACTGCTGTGGTCACGGTAACCATTGGTATCAAAATAAGAGGAGCTAATGACATAGCTTGGCTCTGAAGCATTCTCTGAACCGCCTTGCAAAACCAGCTTGGTCTGCCCTTTGTTCTGGCTCCCTGCAGAATGCCCCAGTTCAATTGAGTCAGCGCCTTGCCCTTCCCTTGTGGTGGTTAAAATCGTTCCTCCGGAAGAGTTGCCATACAGTGATGAAAATCCACCACCCAATACTTCAATATGGTCCAGACTATTCAAGTCGATATTCGAGGTTTGCCCCTGTCCATCCGGCATTGTTGCAGGGATTCCATCTACATATAAACGCACACCACGCACACCAAAACTGGAACGTGCCCCAAAGCCTCGCATCGAAATTTGTAGGTCTTGGGCATAGTTTTCACGATTGTTTAACTGTAATCCCGGAACGCCTTTTAATGTTTCCGAAAGATTCACATTCATGCTGTTATCTTGTTCTTGATTCAGATAATACACTGACGCCGGTGTGGTCAATCGCTCCCGATCTGTACGGGTCGCTTGAATGACAATCGTGTCTAACCTTTGGACTTCTTGTGTATCATTTTCTGCATAAATGTTCTGACCTGCGCAAGCAATCAGGCAGGACAAGGTCGATCTCACGAATGGAAATTTCGGGCTTTGGTACATAAATGACAGGCCTTATTTGAAAGTGGTTTAATGCGGCAAATACCTTATCGAGATGGCGTACATCTCATGATTCAACTCATTTTGTTTTAAGCATCGATACCAAATAAGTATGCTAATTCGATGACATATAGTTCGCTCAATGAATAGGAATATTTTGAGCTTAAAAATTCTGTGTTCGATAAATTTAGACTTAATTAATCCTTTATCTGAATTTCGCTTAAAATCAGCCATATACAAAGCATATTATTTTAATGCGATCTGAATGAAATTGAGCTTTCAGCAACAAATCAACATCATTTCTCTGTGTCCTTAAAACTCGATGTAGGCATTCAACAATAGCGTATAAAAAAGCCTGACGAATCAGGCTTTTTTATACTGAATTAAAAGTTCAACTATTTATTATCTGGCAAGGCATAAGCCACCAGAGAGTCGCCCATTTTAGTCCCAAAGGAACCATGACCACCTGCCATAATGACCACATACTGCCTGCCATTGGCTTCATAGGTCATTGGTGTAGCCTGACCACCTGCAGGTAGACGGCCTTTCCATAGTTCATCACCGTTGTTCACGTTAATGGCACGGATGTAGTTATCTTGAGTTCCGCCCACAAACATCACGTTGCCCGCAGTTGAAATAGGTCCACCCAACATCGGCACACCCATTTTGAATGGCGGCAATGGAATGCCCGGCATACTGTCACGAATGGTACCGATGCGGCGTTTCCATGCCACTTCATGAGTATTTAAGTCCACACCTGCAACAAAGCCCCATGATGGCTGTTTACACGGTAGACCGAATGGAGACAGGAACGCACTGATTTCAACGCCATAAGGCACACCATACATCGGTTGAACGCCGGCTTCTGTACCTGCACCTTTAGCCGTCTTAGGACGGTTCGGATCTTGAGGAATCAGTTTTGATACAAATGGCAGGCCAATCGGGTTGGTTAATGCAATTTGACGGTCCGGATTCACCGACATACCACCCCATTCAAACACACCCAAATTGCCCGGGAAGACCAGTGTCCCATTTTCAGAAGGTGGTGTATAAATGCCATCGTAATTCAGTTTATGGAATGCAACACGGCAGACCAACTGGTCAAACATGGTCGCACCCCACATCTGTTTATCGGTCAATTTATCTTGTGGCGCCAGATTAAAATCAGAGAACGGTTGAGTTTTAGAATAGAACTCACCTTTGGTTTGGGGTCCACGTTTCACAGATTGTGGTACCGGTTTCTCGGTAATCGGCACAATCGCTTTACCATTACGACGATCCAGCACAAAAGCATTCCCAGTTTTGGTCAAGACATAAATGGCTGGAACCATATTGCCACTTTTGTCTTTAATCTCGGTCAATGTCGGCTGTGAAGGTACGTCCATATCCCACAAATCATGATGGGTAGTCTGGAAGTTCCATACCAGCTTACCGGTCGTTGCATTCAAGGCCAGCATCGAGTTGGCATAACGCTCGTCCAGTTCAGTCCGGTGACCACCGTAAATATCCGGGGTACCGACACCCGTTGGTACGTAGACGATATCCAGCTCTGCATCATAGGCCAAAGGTGCCCAAGCATTTGGAGAGTTATGTACAAATTTTTGACCCGGTGCAGGAATCAAATTCGGATCTTCAGCGCCTGTGTCAAATACCCAAAGCAGTTCACCGGTATTGACATCATAACCACGGATCACACCCGATGGTTCTTCAGTTGAATAGTTATCTGTAGTTGAACCCGCAATAATGATCGTAGTGCCGGTTACTACAGGCGGTGAGGTTGGAATATAACCGCCCGGATATGGGAATGGCATATCTTTTTGCAGATCGACTTCGCCATTTTTACCAAAATCAGAACAGACTTTACCGGTGGTCGCATTGACCGCCACTAAACGCCCATCATTGACCGGTAAAATGACTTTTTGTGGACATTCAGCAGAGCTGCTTTTTTTCGCAGCGAGACTGCTTTCAAAACCAGCCGTATTGTTGACATCATAATAAGACACGCCACGACAGGTTAAATGCTGATAGGTATGATCAGCTTTCAGCTTTGGATCATAGGTCCATTTCGCCTTACCTGTTGCCGGATCAAGCGCAGTCAATTTCTGGTGAGTGGTACAGATGTACATGTTGTCACCCACCTTGATTGGGGTAACCTGATTGGTGGTTTCACCCGAGTCATTTTCAGTCTTGAATTCGCCCGTGTGATATTCCCAAGCCACCTGCAAATCTTTGACATTTTCAGTATTAATCTGCTTTAACGGTGAATACCGTAAACCGGACTGGGTACGACCATAAGCAGGCCAGTCTTCATCTGCCACACCGGGAATTGGCTGGTGAGTTGCAGGCTGCTGGGATTTTAATTCACCGCGAATTTCTTGCGGGTCATTAAATACAGCATAAATCATGACAGCGATGGTAATGGCTAATGAAGCACCCAAGGCAATTTTCGCGGTTTTAGCATGATCAAAGCCACGTGTGGTAGCCGGAATCAGCAGGGCCAGACCAAACAGCCCTAAAATATCTAAACGCGGCGCAAGTGCAAAGAAATCTGAACCGACTTCCCACAGCCCCCACACCACTGTCGCCAAAACGAATACAGCATAAACCAGAAGTGCAGCGCTTTTTCGTTTATACAAGAGAACTGCGGTCGCAATAAAGAGAATACCTGCAATGATGTAGTACCAAGACCCACCCAGCACTGCAAGATAAATCCCTCCAATCAGCAGTCCTATACCGAAAACAGCGGCAATGACCGCTAAAATCGTTTTCAGTACTGAACCTGATGATGAAGTATTCATATTGAACACCTATAAAAGTTTTTTTTGAAAGTCCATGCACATGACAGGCATGAGCACCCTTATTGTTAAATTCTGAGTTATAAATACATCAATGTCTTAAGCAGGCATTGCCCATTACTGCAACAAAGCACCTAGAGATTCAATAGTGTATTTGCAACTAAAAACTATGTTTTAAAATGACGTATTAAACTTAATTCCGCCCACCCAGACATTTTCACCGTTTTTGTCCGCACCGACGTGACGCACATATTGCACATTCGGGCGAATGGTGAGCCAGGGGGTGGCATGTAAACCATAATAAATTTCTGCATCGATTTCTTGATGACGATCAGTACTGACATCGTTATTCATGTTGATGCGTGCAATACCGAACGCAATTTCATCTTGAGGACGTGAATCCATCGCGCCTTTGTAAACCAGCCCGATATTTTGCATATCACTGACGTTATTGGTTTTGGAGTCATGCACTGTCGCATTCACAAAGCCGGTCAGACCACGCGAAGCATCACCGTGATGTGCAGTCAATTGTTGCTTGGCAACGATCCAACCCCCATGGTGATGGTCGGTTTGATCTGGATTGGAAATGACTTCAGCCTCAACTGTACTGTAGTAATAACCGGCGCGATATTCACCCGGTAGTTTTTGTTCACCCAGTTTAGGCGTCCAAACCACTTCTGCAGGAAGCATTACCCCCTTAGAACCATCCGTGCTCAGGTTAAATCCTTTGCCACGTTCCAGATTCTCAGGGTTGTATTCATAAGCACCGATCTGGGCATAAAATTCAGGGTTAATGTTGTATTTGACCCGGGCTGCCCATTGGCTTACTGGCCAGTTGTACCATTGATCACCAACCCAGTTCCCGACTTGTGAACCGCATAGGGCCAGATTCTGAAAATCGCAATCAAAACTGTTGAAGTCTTCACCCTCACCAAAGCGTCCGACTTTCACATCTAGTTTTTGTTCCAGGAATTTTTTCTTGATCCATAAATCAGTCAGACGCCAGGTTTGACCACGCCCCCAGACCTCTTGCACTGAACTCAAATGGCCGTTTAAAGCAGCAGCGCTTTGAGACAGTGACTGACCGTTACGCTGGGTCACTGTTATTTGTGCTTCGGTGTCTTGCCAGCCTGCAATTTTTGCCAGATCCAGATGTGCCCCAAAAACAAACTGGTCCGTATATTCAGTTTTATGGTTTGAAGATCTTTGCGCATCGATCAAGGTTGCCATTTCACCGGTATAACCAAAACTGAAATCATAACCTTGGTTTTGGAACGCTGTACGCTGCCCGTTCCAGTCACCGAGCATCCACGGGCTTTCTGAACTGAAAGCAGCTTCAGCATGCACAGTGGTCGTGGTTAAGATGAAAGAGGCACAGCAAAGGTAAAAGGCCTTCGATAATGGGGAGAGATACATTGAATGTGATACCTTCATCACAATATGAAGCTTTTTATTATACGCCTGTTGATTTTAAAAAATCGTTACTAATAGATAAAAAGTATGAATAAAATGTTATATTTATTAGTATTATTATATGCTTTTTGTAAATTTAAAATTTATAAGTATCTGTTTATCATCATATTAAATTTAACAACATCAAACCATAGTTCCAAAGAAAAATTTGATATTCATCAGATAGATTTAGCTTTAATTTCTTATAAAAGATTCAGAGATAAATCAGCTCCATTACTATTTAATTTTCTTCATTTCAAATCATGCAACGCTACATTTTTTTTTGATTGAATACTGAATCACTATTGCGATAAGGCTTTTAAAAACATCAAAAAATTATTGTCATTTCACCATAAACTTTTAAAAATTAGATTATGCTAAAGTTATTCTGATAAGAAATTGCGTCGCTTTAAAACAATAATCTAGCTTAATAGACGAGAACAAGCATGAAAGGTTCAATCCTTGATTTTTCTATTCAACACAATACCGGTTTTATCTCGGGGGATGATAATCAGCGCTATAGCTTTAATGGCGCAGACTGGCGTAGTGAGCGTCCACCTTCACGCGGTAATCGGGTCGATTTTATCGTCAATACCGCGGGGGAAGCATCTGAGGTTTATTTAACCTCAGGCAGTTCTATTTATCTGGGAGAAAAAATTTCCAGTCAGCTTGGCAAATATTCAAATCTGGATCAAGCCGAGGAAAATTACAGCAGCATTGACTGGTTTGTAAAATGTCTGACCAACTATGCAAACTTTTCCGGCCGTGCACGCCGTAAAGAATTTTGGTTCTTTATGCTGTTTTGTGTAATTTTAGGCATTGTTGCTGAGGTAATTGATACAGTTTTAGGCACTAAACCGCTGGTGAATAGCATGCTTAATCTGGCACTTCTAGTCCCAAGTCTGGCCGTTGGCGCGCGTCGCTTGCATGATGTAGGACGCTCTGGTTGGTGGCAATTACTGACGCTTACCGTGATTGGCATACTGGTACTGATCTGGTGGTGGGTAACGGAAACCAAGCAACAAAACAATGAATATGGTGCTCCTGCCAAATAATCGAACCTTACAAATCCCGTCTTGATGCGGGATTTGTAAGGTTCGATTATTTAATGACTAAATATCAGCAAAATCAGACTTTCTCCATGCTGCAAGATCAATTAGTGAAATTTCCAGATGCTGTATGGGTGCAAATCTATAAAGATAAAATGCAGCTGATGAATATAGATGGCACGATTACGCATACTCTGCTACCCGATGTGCCTTATGCCCATCCGCGGAGTATTATTGCCGACGTTGATGCAGCGGCGGTGACGCTGAAACAGCTGTTACCCTCCTCAATGATGAAGAAACTATTTAGCTCTATAGCATTCCTGCAAATCATGGATCTGCCTGAAGACGGTTTAACCGAAGTTGAAAAGCGCGCGTTACTCGAACTCGGTTATGAAAGTAGCGTGCAAAATGTCATCCTGTTTGACCATGCAGGAAATGCACTGACCAAAGCCAGAGTTCCACCCCAACATCGAATGACGATCATCAATATTTTACTGGTGATTATCATTATAGTGGTGTTGGCATCGACCTGGTTTTTGACGCTTTAAATGTTCTTGTAAGAGCAAAAATCCCGCACGCTGCGGGATTTTTATTGAGATAACAATCTAATAAGAGAGTTGATCTGTATAGATGTAGCAGCTTATAGACAAAATATCTCTAAAAATCAGCTCAAATAAAATAAGCAAAAATTAGGGTTTATTTAAAATAATCTAGCAACTGATTAAAGCGGTCTATTTGATATTTAGGCTGTGCCAGTGCTAACTCTTCCTGACTACCATAACCATAATTTACCGCAATAGTATCAATACCATTTTGACGGGCACCAAAAATGTCATGCTCACGGTCACCCACCATCAGGCATTGATCGGCCTGTAATTTTTGCTGCTCTAAAATATACTGAATCAGCTCAGCTTTATTGGTTCGCTCGCCATTCAGCTCACTACCATAAATGTCGGTAAAATACTGGGCCAGATCAAAATGTTCCAGAATCTGTTTGGCATACACTGTCGGTTTTGCTGTAGCGACAAACAAGCGATAACCACGGCGTTTCAGTTCTGCCAGCGTTTCTGCTACACCCTCAAAAACATGATTTTCATAGAGACCCTTGACTGCAAAGCGCTCCCGATAACCCATCAAGGCCTGTTCAGCCAGAACATGATCGGCCTCAACATTTAAAATTTTGGCAAGCGAGGCTTTTAAGGGCGGACCAATAATCCAGTCGATATTGACCTCGTCACTAATCGGATGGCCAATCTTTTCCAGACCATAGCGCGCAGACGTCGTAATCCCCACTTTAGGATCGGTTAATGTCCCATCCAGATCAATTAAAATATTCTTAATCACCGCCCATCCTCTCTCATTAGTACCGATATAAATTAATATCGAGAGTTCATTCAAATTTGCCTATACTAATGCAATTTTAGTGAATGAAGGACATCATTTTGCGCCCTACCGTACTTTGCTTTTCCGGTTTAGACCCTTCAGGTGGAGCCGGCCTTCAAGCAGATATTGAAGCCATTGGTCAAAGTGGTGCACATGCGGCAATTGCCTGCACAGCCCTCACCATTCAAAATTCACAGCAGGTTTTTGGTTTCGAAGCCACTTCCAGAGAATTGCTGTTGGCACAGGCCAATGCGGTGGTAAATGACCTGCCTATTCGTTGCGTAAAATCTGGCATGTTAGGCACTACAGATAATATCGCAGCACTGGCCGGGTTTCTGACTGCACATCCAGATTATCTCTATGTACTGGATCCGGTTTTGGTCGCCAATAGTGGCGGTTCGCTGGGCAATCAGGAAACGCTGGTCAAAGCATTTACCCAGCTGATTCCATTGGCCACCATCTTAACGCCGAATACGGTTGAACTACGTGCCCTAACGGGTGAGCAGGACCTCAAACTGGCTACTCAAAAATTATTTGAAATGGGTGCACAGGCGGTTTTGGTCAAAGGCGGTCATGAAGATACGCCAGATTACATTCAGAACAGCCTGTATATTGCAGGTGAACTGGTCAACGAAACTCGCTGTCCACGTCTACCAGGTGAATATCATGGTTCAGGCTGTTCATTGGCCAGTTTCATAGCCGGACGTCTGGCCATGGGCGACCAGTTAAAAACTGCAGTACAGTATGCTGAAACCTGGCTATTTGGAGTATTAAAAAATGCTGAAATTCCTGTTCCAAATGGCCAGAGAATTCCAAAGCGTTTTTAAAATCACATGTTTTAAAATTAAAAAGCCTGAATGCGTCAGGCTTTTTTTATCGCTGCTATTTTATAAACAATACTATTTGGCCTGATAAATGACTTTGCTTACGTAGGTCGGTAAATTCCAAGCACCACCGGCGAAGCCTTTACATTGCACGGTCAGACTACTGAAGCTTTTGACAAATTTCTTGCCATTCCAGGCCCATTCGTCCTGACTCAGACAATCACCCAAACCACGTACTTTATGCCCAGAAAATATCTGGCCTTGGCTAAATGTTTCTCCCGAGGTGGTTACTAGCTGTTTCAGTTGCTTATTTTGATCCATCAGCCAGAAGCCACTACCCATATTATAAGCCCCGCGCCAGCACGGCACCTGAACCAGCTGATTCTGGGCATTAATGGGATAAATGGTCATGACATCATCATTGAGAAAACGCTGGCTAAACAGCAAATCACATTGATCCTCGTTGGTGGTGGCTTTCAGTTTTCGAATCATCTGCTGACTGGCTGCCGTATTCAATTTCGCTTGAGTGACTTTGCCTGACTGATATTTTGGTATCTGAATTTTCGGTATCGCTGCAGCTTTGAGCACCGCCTGATTGGATTTTTTCCCCGGCCTGATCAAGGCTGAGGGCGTAGAAAGTCGACGCTGAAATTCATCCATATTCAGTAAAACGGCACTGGCACCGGAAGTCGACAGGTTCCAGCGTGATTGCGTATTCTTAAATACAACCGGAGCTGTTCCCTGTACAGCTTTTAGCAAGGCTCGCGTTTGATCAGTACTGAGTTGCCCTATTCCCTCCCGATTCAGACCAATCACACCATAAGGTGTGCTGGCAATTTGTAGCTGAAGCTGTCGTGTAGGTGTGGCAGCAGCTAAGGGTAAAATCTGGACTTGGGCTTTGATACTACTGTTTGCACCCGCAGCACGCTCTAGTAGCACCGAAACCGGCTGATCAATATCTTGATCCGATTGATAACCGGCAGCGCGGCAGGTGCCGGTATTATCACAGGAAATTTCCCAGTCTTTATGTAAAAAATGCAGTCCCTGAATAGCAGCCAGACTCCATGAACTGATACTGGCTAGACCAAATGTGATACTCATGATTTTGATGCTGTAGATCCATTTTTGTTTCATCATTTAGTCCTTATTTAAAACGCTTGCCGAGGTAGCAGGCTGCATCTGCTCAATCTGCTTCTGTTTATCTTTTTTCTTGCGCTCATTGCTCAGGGTCGCCATTAAATCCTGCGCCAAAGCCTTAAGCAGAATCATATCTTCGGCCTGCATCTGTCTCGGTTGTTTATCCAGCAGACATAGACTCCCAAGCGCAATTCCATTTTTATCTTTTAAGGGCACACCGGCATAGAAACGGATATGATGCTGTCTTAACTCTGACAGATGCGGAAAGCGCGGGTCACGCTGCAAGTCTTCAATCACCAAAGGCTCATTCTGATAAAGCAGATGGGTGCAAACTGAATCCTTGCACATTTTCCGGGTTGCAATAGGTTCTTGGGTAAAAGGACTGACTGGAATATACATTTCGTGCTGATTCAGCCAGGAAATTTGTGCGTAATCAACATCAAAGGCCTGACGGGCTTCTTCAATATATTGTTTATAAAGGATCTGATGACGGTGATCTAATAATCCTAACTCATTTAAAGCCTGCTGCCGTTCTTTTTCATTCTTGATCTCCAGATTCTCAAACCAGTTCTCCCCTTCATTCAAGGTATAAGTTTCGATAGTCAGAATCAGATCATCGACATTATTGACCAGTGCCTCCAGCTCAAAACGTTGTTGCAGTTCATCCAGAAGCTCCAGCTGCATCACGCTCCAAGTCGCAAAAATGATTTTCAGCTCAGGATATTGCTGCGCCAGTCTATATTTCAGCAACCGAATCTGTGCCGCAGGCGCATGATGAAAAATCGACACACATAAAATCTTGATCGAAGCTGGTAATACAATACCCTTTCCTGATTCACTCGATTGAATCAATACATCCGGATCATTTCGAGCAGCAATATTTTTGAGATTCAGCGCGTGTGCCAACATGGCAGAAATCTGGGTGTCAATTTCCCAACGCGCACCGACACAATAAACTTCGGGCTGCTCGGCACTTAATTTACTTGGATAGGCTTTTTGAAATGCATGATTAAAGAACTGCAAGCCCTGATAAAGACGCAACCGGTGTTCGGCAGTAACATCGGTATCATGTCCTTGAGAATAAATCCGAATGGCTGGAATGGCCACTTCGCCATAGAACATCTGTACACGACGGGCCACCTCCTCTGCACTGGGCTTTTTCGGTAATTGCGCACAGATGTAATCATTGGCTACCTGCATTGCATCATTGACTTCATCAGCCACCAGTCGTTGATAAAAGCGTTCGGAGGGTGACAATACTGGCGTACTGCCAAGCAAAGTTTTAACAAAACCCAGTGCCGGCACGTAGTTGGACAAAACCAGCAGGCAGGCAGTCAAAGGCGTCGACAAGATCAGCCCTACCGGTCCCCAGAGGGTGGTCCAGAACGTAGCAGCCAGAATAATTGCCAAAGTAGACAGACCGGTACTTTCCCCATACAGCCAAGGTTCAATCACGTTATTGCTGATGAGTTCCAGCACCAGTATCAAGCCCACAGTCCACAGCACCATGTCCCAGCCCGGATCAACGGCGAAAGCCAGTGTAATCGGGAAAATAGCTGAAACGATCGGGCCAACATAGGGTACAAAACGCATAACCACCGCGACCAGCCCCCACATGATCGCTGCCGGCACGCCAATCAATAACAGCCCAATCGCCATGGGAATACCATAAGTGACATTGACCAGCAGCTGCATGCGCAAATAGGTTCCGATACTTTTTCCGGCATCATCCAGCGCATCGGTGCCGATATTCAGATTACCGCCCAAGAGTTTCAGAAAACGGTCATGCAAGTCTTTGCCATTGAATAAAATCAATACCATAAACAGGAACACAATCCCGATAATCGCCAACGGATTCAGGATTTTATTCAACCAGTCTAGGGCAGCTTCTTCACTCGTTGGTTCCAAACCGACCACTTTGACATTCTGCACATTTGGGTCTTCTGTTTCCTGTTCTGGGGTGTCTATCGAATCTTCGACTGTGTCAAAGGTCTGGATCGCACCGTCCCACATACTCGGTCCCTGACGATAGTTTTCGAGCATTTTCAGTTTTTGCTGGATGGTGTCCTGATATTGCGGCAGTTCCTGACTTAACTTGCCAAGTTGCACCCCCAGATAAGTTGCAGTGCCACCCAGAAATGACAAGGTCAGGCACATGACCAGGCCAATCGCCGCCCATTGGGGACAGCCCCAGCGCTTTAAACGGGAAACCAGAGGAGAAAGTAAAAATGCCAGCAGAATGGCCAAAGCCAGCGGAATAAAAATATCACGGCCAAAATACAACGCCGTCATGACCACAGCAGCAATTACAAAGCCTGCCATCATTCTGAGTGCATGTTGGGTGCGCTGCCGCTCGGACTGATCCGGCATCAATACTTCAGTCTGTTGTTGCAGGTTGGCCTGTCTTGGTTTTACTTGACTGTTCTTGTTGTTATCCACCTGAAAAGTCCTAAAATATTATTCCTTCAACATAATTTAGGACTTTCTATATTTTTGTTACAAAGGTATTCCTGTAATCATTTGCAAAGATATTTCACTTAAATCTTTTCAGGTAAATAGATTAACTCACGCTTTTGATCCGGCGCATTTTCCGGGTTTCAAGTTGCACAGGGACTGAAGTATGTTGATGCAGCAATTGCCATTTGCCCTGCTGCTTGCTGAGACACATGCTGACCCGACACCAGCCCAATTGGAAAATCGGTTCAATCACCGCATAATTCACCCGGACATAACCCTCGACTACAGCCAGATCAGAAGTGACATGAATGTTCATATTCTGCCGCTCTACACGTATTCCTTCGGGCATAAAGTGCCGATATTGTTGCCAGAGGGCCTTATAGGCTTCGACGCCTTTAACCTCCATACTGACATCAACCAGACGGATCTCCGGTCGGCACAATTCAATAATATCCTGAATATCGAGTCTGGCTATGGCATTGTCCCACTCTCGAAGAAATGCCATGACCTCCCGAGCCAATTGTTCATCCCCAAAAATCTGCATTAAATTTTCCTCAATCGGACAAGTCAGACCTGAAATCTGGGATTCAATCAACTCACCCGATTTCTGATCTTTTGTTCTTATTATTTTGCCTATGCTAAAGCGTTATTCTCGCTTTGCTCTCCCCACTGCCTGATTGGATACAGCCCACCTGAAGATTATTTTTTAAATTATTTTTATTTCAATCAGGATGAATATGCTGTTTCTAGATTGGATGATTCAAAAATCAGCAGCGATTAAAATCTACTTTAGAACTTTTATCGCATGCCTGTAAATGACATAAAGCGTCATTTAAAAATAGAAATAATTTTAGATCTGAATAAGATAGCGAGCTGTTACAGACCAAGTCGATCTGTTTATAAATTTACTACGGCGTTGATGAAGTTTTAAGGCATTTGATCCATGTGATATCAGCAGATAAAAGCCATCATTCAGATAATGGCTTTACTATAGGTCTGCTTTGGCATTTCAATGATTTCGACACAAAGCTGTATTTTGAATTCAGGTTGTGGCGCAATATATTGCTGCATGACGTTGAGCACCAATTCGGAAATCGCCTGACGAACTTCGACACTGCGCCCGCTCAACAGTGAAACTTTGGCATGTACATAGGCCTGATCTGTAACAGCATTCAGTCCAATCACATAATCCTGCTGCATAATCGCACGACTTTTTAAATCATTGGGATCGGTGACATGGCCGGCGTTAAAAAGTGCCTGATGGATCACGACCAATAAGGGTTTGATCTCGATATGTTGCAGATTGTCAGAATATTCCAGATGCAAGTGCGGCATTAAAGTGGTCTCAAATCGAAATGCGAGGATCAGGGCGGCAGGAAAATGATTAGCCCAGAATTTCAGCAATAATGAGAATAATACGAATCATCAACCGTATTATTCTCTCGTCAGAATTTTAGTCTAGGGCTAAATTTAAGCTTTCTTGACATATTCGGATTTCAGTTTCATCGGGCCGATTCCCTCGATTTTACAATCGATATCATGCCCATCGGCAGCATCAGGCAACAAACGGATACTTTTGACTTTAGTGCCCACTTTCACCACTGAAGATGAACCTTTGATTTTCAGGTCTTTAATCACCGTTACACTATCACCATCTGCCAGCACATTGCCATTGGCATCCTTAATGATCACTTGTTCTTCAGTGACTTCACCTTCTTTCCACTCGTGTGCGCATTCAGGACAGATCAGTAGATCACCATCTGCATAGGTATATTCAGATTGACATTTTGGACAGTTTGGCAGACCCATAAGAACCTCGAAAAAAAGAGAAAAATAAAATAAATGAAACAAATAAGCGCACAGTATAGCATCTTTGTCAGGCGCGCTGATGGAGAGGACATTGGGATGAAACCAACACAGGAGATCCAATGAATTAATTGTCTGAAATCTGCGGATTAACCAGCAAAGACAGGAGTTGCAGTGATTCCTGCCAACTCAAATGACATACCGCTGGCGGCACCACATCCGGATAACCCACCTGAATAATGTGTAAACCGGTACCGATTGACACTTTTTCAAAGATGATCGTGACCTCTATTTCACCCTGCAATTCGGGGGTAGAAAACTGATCGGTATAGCGCAGCAACTGATTGGGAATGACCTCATGATAAACACCATGAAAATGATGCTGGGTCCCGGTAGAAAAATTGGTAAAGGTGGTTTTATAGCTGCCGCCGGGTTTAACTTCCGCATGTTCTACTTTGGCAATAAAGCCATGTGGTGCCAGCCATTTGGCCAGTGCATCCGGATGCACAAAGGCACGATACACCCGCTCCGGTGGTGCGCTGAACACACGATGCATTTTTAAGGTGTAACTCATTTTTTCTTGTCCTTTGTTCTTATTATTTTTTATTGCGGGATATTCCCTGCATTTGTTGTAACTAAATCCTCAGCATCATCAGCCTGAGTTAAGTACTCATTTGAGTTATTTTATCCAGTTTTGAGCTGGCTATATATAATGAGTATGTATCTATACTCAAGCTCAAATCTTCGTGTAGCAATTAAATAGAGCAATAAAAAAACCCGGCAGCACCGGGTCTCTTATTTTAAATGCTTTAAATACAAGCATGATCAGCTACTACGCAGGCTGCTCTCTTCGTCATCCAGCTCATCATCATAGACATAGGCCATGCAGCCCCAGCCATCATATTCGCCCTGAAATTGTGCAGCGATTTTGCTGAACCATTGTTCCAGATCCACGATATCTTCGTAGGCAGGCTCCATATACACATAAATCGTGATAATCCATTCCAGGGTATCGCTTTCTTCGTCCTGAAACAGGCTGATTTTTTGCTCTTCTTTTAATAGATGCAAGGCACAGCGATCTGCCTGCGCTTCATCCGCAAAGGCAATCGAAAATTCAATTTCGTGCGCTTCTTGCAAGTCGTCGCCATCCTGATGCATTTGCCACAGTACATTGCCATTTTCATCGTCAGGGAATTGATTGTAATCACGTGACATAGAAGTATCCTTATTATGATGCTGTTTTATTCTGCATTTAAGATTAGCTGATTTTTGTACAATTATCGAGATACAGACAAAAAATATTATCTTTTAACCATAAATAAACATATGATTTTTATAAATATAAAAACAAGTAAGGGGATCAATATATTCGAGATTCCTCAAGGCCAAAAATCCTGAAAAATATCAGGATTTAAACCAACTTATAGCATTCAGAATACTCTGGTAAAAATCTTCTAGCCCTATGAGTGTCATGATCTACGCGATGTATGGATGCAGATGATCTTGTTTCAATTGCAAAACCAGTGCAGCAAACTTGAGCTCCTCTAAACGCAGATCAAGATAGGATTCTTGAATCATCGCCTGACTCAGTGCCTGCCCGGTATAATTCAGCAAGACATAATCATCCTTTAAGGCCTGCAATATCTCGCCCAAATTTTCTGTGCTTAATTGAGAGAGATATAAATCTGCCTTACAGTTGAAAGCCAGACTCAGGATTTCAATAGTACTTCGACGGCGATTGTCGTCGACATAATTACAGCTCGCCACCTGCTGTTTTTCTATGGCCTGTTGAATTCTGTCACGGACATTGCGTAAATGCCGAACCGCATCCGTTTCGCTATAACCCTCAATCAGCTGCTCTAAAACCTGTGTTGCGGGAAGCTGCAAGCCGAAGCGCTGGGCCTGTATTTTATGCTGTAAAGCACTCAATATCTCTTGCAAGCGATGCTGTTGTTTAGCCTGTTCATAATAACCGTGCAAACTTTGTCGGGCCTCCTGCTCAACCTCGGCCACGGCCTGCGCCTGAAACTGGGCAAGATAATCTTTTACTCTTGCGATATAGGCTTTGAGATCATCGATCATGATCGAAGCATCCAGCTTGGTCGCTTCAACAAAGTTTTCAGCCTGCAAAGTCCGGTTAATAATATATTGCTCGATATCCCAGATATCCTGATATTTTTTATATTTATTCAGGGCAATGTTTAAACTGCCATTTTGTACCCGCAATTGGGTGATTTCATAATTCAATTCATCGACTTGAGTTTCATAATCTGCCAATTTGCTGCGGGAATGATCCAGGTTTTCCTGTAAAAACTGGATATTGCTGCGTAATGAAGCCTGTACCTTTAAGCTCCATAGCAATGCACATATTAAAATACTCGCGAGAACGAAGAGAGCCATACTGAGCATCGTTCTTTCCTTTAACCCCGGGCAGCGCCCTAAACCATCAAATTAAAAATTTATTATAAAGTCATGATTAATTTTGCATCACTTCGGCCAGATAATCAAAGCCGTTGATCAATACTAAGTCATTCATTCATTTTATTTTTCTACAAAATTTTTATGTGCAAGTCATATATGACTGACTACTTTCCAGCTCAAGACAAATCCATTCTGAAACAACTTACGATATTTTTTATATCAAAGGATATAATTTGAAAGTTTAAAAATAATGAAAGGAAGGTTAAAAAATCATAAAAATAAAGGCATCAGGCCTATAGCGGGAGATAAAAGAATAAAAAATCTCTAGGCTTATCGTCAAGAGATAAACCGAACATTAAAATTTATATTCTGCAGTAACAGCCGATCAGGCAATGGATCAGTAGAAAATTTCATTTGAACATGCTTATAAAGCCACTCATTTCCACGCTGTTATCGAAATAAATTCTCACACTTTTTTATTCGGATTGCCCAGTTTAAGAGCTTGATCCTGATCATATTTATGAGATTAAAAA
This sequence comes from Acinetobacter sp. 129952, assembly GCF_056642055.1. The sequence continues at coordinate 27,209 of NZ_JBWVSU010000011.1, forward strand.
GCATGTGTCCGGTTGAATCTAACTATTAAGCAGAATCAAATTAGAATGGTATGTCTGCCTTTATTTCGACCGGGACACCACTCAAAGGCTGGGTAAAAGCCAAATAACTGGCATGCAAGGCCATACGATTTAAAGGACTGCGCTGGGGTTCAGGATGATAAATTTTATCGCCAGTAATGGGATGACCGATATGCAGCATATGCACTCGTAGCTGATGGGAACGGCCGGTAATGGGGGTCAACAACACCCGACTAATGTCTTGCTGGGGTAGATATTCTAAGGCCTGATACAAGGTTTTGGCGGCCTTGCCCAGTTCAAAATGCACCATCTGACGCGGACGGTTTTCCCAGTCGGTAATCAAAGGTACTTCGACGCTGCCCTCACCCTCAAGTTTGCCTTGTACCAGCGCGACATAATTTTTAAGTACCGTGCGTGCCTGAAACATTTTACTCACTGCCACTTCTGCATCGCGGTGTTTGGCAAACATCAAAATACCGGAGGTGGCCATATCCAGACGATGGGTAATTTTGGCCTGCGGATACTGGTCCAGTACCCGCAAATAGGCACTGTCGTGATGTTCAGGTAAACGCCCCGGAACCGACAATAATCCGGCCGGCTTTTCAATCACCACCAGATCATCATCTTCATAAACGATATGCAACGGTTCTTGCGGTGGACAATAGACAAAGTCATGGTTAATGGGCATTTTAAGGGTACAGCATCTGGAACAATGCGCGCAAAATAACAAGCGGCTTCTGGGCTGTCAATTACCGTGCTTGACCAGCTCAGCTTAATCTGCCAGATAATAATCGACCGTCGAGACTACACGCACTTTCTTCAAATACGGGGTATTGCTGTCGCGATCTTCAATACTAAACAGCCCCTGATTGGCGGACTTGATTTTGCCCAGACTGCTTTTTGAATCTGCCGCAAATTTTTCGGCTACACTGCGCGCATTTTCGGTGGCCTGTTCAATCATCGCCGGCTTGATGTCATTCAGCTTGGTAAATAAATATTCCGTTCTTTGTCCAGAATCATCTCCGGCAAAGGCAATGCCTTTTCGACCCAAAGCCACCAGACGACTTTGTGCCGCACGCACTGCATCTATTTTATGGGTATAGACCGTAATGGTCTGACTGGCAGTATAACGTAGCGCGACATTGGCATCCCCACCATATTGCTGGGCGTATTTATCGGTGATACTCGGTGAAGCACTGGTAATTTCTTCCGTGCTAAATCCTTCATTCTTTAAGAAGGTCTGAATTTCCTGGGTATTGGTTTGCATAGTATCGTACAATTCGGCCAGATCCTGACTGCCGGCATTAAAGCGGATTGGCCATACCGCCACATCGGCTTTGACTTCACGTTCCGACAAACCTTTGACCGAAACTATACGTTCATACTGTTTAATTTTTAGCGCGCTATTGCCCAGAATCCATCCTGCAATAATCATTCCCAAGCCGATCAAGGCGCCTAAAATCAGGGCCGGTTTGAATTGATTCATCCTTCAACTCCTTTGAAATCTTTTTTCGTTCTTATTGATCCTGCCACGCTATCAAGTAGCGATAAAATGATACTAATTCAATCTTATTTTTATCACTCGAAGATTCAATCACAACATCGTACTTAACCTTGATTTATCAGATAGATTGCAATTAACGGCGTCAGGTTAAACAGCAGAATGCCAATTTTATACACAGCCATTCCTGAATAATGAATCACATCAAAACTGGCATCTGACAGCCGAAACCATTTTCCATGCACCTGTTTCATCCAGTTTCGGGCAAAGACAAAGACTACGAACCAGATCATGAGAATGACATAATTGATCAGTGTGCAAAACAGTAAAAAGCGACACCAGATATCGAGATTCATGAGGATTCCCCTAGGGGGCAGCTGATGTTTTTAAAATAACAGATCATGCTGATAAATGAAGGATGGATTTGTATCCTGCTTGGATAAATAGTTTTCTTAAATTTATGATTTATATTTATTTTAATTTTTAATTCTACGTATATTGCTGGAGAATTTTTTAGGGTGTTGGGAAAACTCGCAATGGTTTACTTCAACTATCATTCTTTGTAAGACCTGATCTTATAGCCTATAAACTTTTGGTCTATAGCGTCCTAAGCCGAATCGAGACCTTTTGGGTTCGTACTGCACTCGCGTTTTGCGCCGCTCACAGCATGCTACTCTTTCCGATCCCATCACACCCTTGAAAGCTATATTAGGCAAAGATGGACGGGATTAATTTCCTATGTTTTTTTAATTTGCATTAAATCTGAAAATTTATTTCATTATTAACCCACATATAGAGAAATAAATTCCATTTCCAATTTTTTATGCTTTTTTATTCGCCAAAATGAGACTTTATTGCAATTTATATTCAGGACAGGATTGCTGTTTTATTGAAAGAATGTTCCCTGAATCCATTGCGCACTAAACCACCAGGCACTAATCGCGGACATCCCGCACAGAAGATTAGCCAGTACCTTATTAATTCTAGTCAACTCAGAACTATAAATTTTCAAATTAAGCAAATAAGCGATCACAGCGTAAACCGAGCCAATCGCGCCCCCAAAAAGAATCAAGATCAGTGGCCATGCAGAATAGAAATGGGCTTTTTTATCTAAATTTCCTGACTCTGGTGCGTGCTGTTGAATATCCATAGGTGATAGCCCTCTTTTTAATATATGCACTTGCACTATTTCTAGGCAGATATTTATCCTTTAGAAAAATATTTGCCTTCTAGAACTTTCACTGAAGCAAGAAGCAGACCAGTTTTATCGTACAAAGAGCTGTCGGGTATGATGATTGATATAGGCATTCAGACCATCGCCATATTGAGCGAGCTGTTTCATGTTTTCGACATGCTGATAACCGGAACTGCTATAGCTATAAGTATAAACTTTCGAGTTTTTCTTAAATTGAACCCGAATAAACTAGTTACCAATCTCGTAATTGGCAACACCTGAGTCATGATTAAGATCAAGATAATGTTGCAATTGAGCTGCCCTAAACATTGTGAATCTAGAGTTTTATATGGGGTTTTATTGGTTAATTTTCAAACAATAATATTTTAAGAAAATAAAATCTATAAAAAAAATATCCCATTATTTAATGGGATATTTTTTAAATCGGAGTGAACTATTTAACAATTAGGATCCACTACAAAACTTGTCTGGCTGAATTTTTGCCATGCACCAGTAGCAGCACCATCCACAACGAGAATAGAGATAATTCCCCAATCCAAGAAAACACCTAATAAGGTTGTTGGATCAAAAGTTTTTTGTGGAATAACGATGTTGGTTTGGCAGCCTTGCTTCTCTGCTTTAATTACATAATTTTCTTTCTTTTTGAAAGTATAAACAGTATTACGCTGACCCATATATTCTTCATTGACATATAACTTAGCCAATTCATCGTTACTACGGATATTCACAGTTTGTGTTGAACCATTAAACATCGTGGCACAACCTGAAGTAAATAGGATTGCACTGCCTAATATTAAAGCTGTAAATTTTTTCATTGTTTCCCCCCCGGAAATATCTAACCTTAATTTTAAGTGGTTAGCTAATTTTTAAAACAGACAACCTATACCTTTTATACTAAGAGTTCAAATAATTTTTTGAATTTATTATAATTTTTTGCTTTAAACTAAGATTCCTCCCAACATAAAACTGTTTTCTCATAATAATCTTTTATTTCTATGTATGAGATTTGGATACCACAGCAAAAAGCCCTATCGAGTAATAGGGCTTTCATTCAAAACAGAGGGTAACTGTTTGAGTTGTTTTGCTTAGGCATTCTTATTGTTAAATTGATTGCCTTGGCATTTGGTACACGGTGGTAAACGATCAGTACCAATTTCTAAGTAGGTGCGGTGTCCGCATTGAACACAAAAATAGAAGCCTGTTCCGGGTTTTTCGCCAGCAGTAACCATCTTTGTTCTCCATGGTTTTAGAAATGGTCTGACTAGTATAACCCTCTGGTGATGAATGTCTATTGTCCATTTTTGTAAATGATAGTGTCGTTTGGGCAAAGTAGTATTTCTAATTATTATTTAGTAACTCATTAATTAAGTGATAATTTATTATTTTTTTCAAGTTAACTAGTTTAATAACATTGAGATAAGTGATGCATAAGGCCAAGTATAGCGCAGTGCGTTAATACAAAATTATCACCATAGCCATATGAAATTTTATATTCCCTTAAAGTTATAGACGTCTTTAATCATTGAGGAAGCTCAATTGCTTAAGTATAAAAAGAAAAGTACCTGTTTGTATTTTCTTGATAAAGACATTAATGCTCTAAATAAAAATCCCACTTCACAGTAGGGGTCTTTTTAAACAACTTCAATAATTTTAACTTCACCCTTGCGAAGCAATGCTTCTTATCTTTCAAAAAGATGAGAACTCCCTCCTTTTAAAAAGGAGGGTTGGGGTGGATTAAAAAGAAGTAACTTAAATCAAGCCACATTCCCTTCCAAGAAATCCTGTGCAAAGCGTTGTAATACCCCACCCGCTTCATACACATGTACTTCTTCTTCAGTATCCAGACGGCAAGTGACTGGTACTTCAATAATCTGGTTCTTACCATCATCGGTTGAACGCTCAATTACTAAAGTTAAAGTCGAACGTGGCGCAATATTACCAATCACGCTATACAGCTCAGTACCATCAAGACCTAAAGTCTTACGATCTGTACCCGGCTTAAACTCAAGCGGTAAAACGCCCATACCGACTAAATTAGTACGGTGAATACGCTCAAAACCTTCAGCGACAATTGCTTCTACACCTGCCAGACGCACACCTTTCGCCGCCCAGTCACGGCTAGAACCCTGACCATAATCCTTACCAGCAATAATAATCAACGGCTGTTTACGGTTCATGTAGATTTCAATCGCTTCCCACATCCGCATTACTTCGCCTTCCGGCTCCACACGCGCTTTCGAACCTTGCTTGATCGTGCCATCAGAACGCACCACCATTTCATTGAACAATTTCGGGTTGGCAAAAGTCGCACGTTGCGTCGTCAGGTGATCACCGCGATGCGTTGCATAAGAGTTAAAGTCTTCCTCAGGCACGCCCATTTTTTTCAGGTATTCACCTGACGCACTGTCGAGCACAATGGCATTCGATGGTGACAAATGATCAGTGGTGATGTTATCGCCCAAGATCGCCAGCGGACGCATATTTGACAAGGTACGCGGTGCAGCCAAAGCCCCTTCCCAATACGGCGGACGGCGAATATACGTACTTTGCGGACGCCAGTCATACAACGGACTTGTTGCTTTTTCATTCACACCCAAGTCGAACATCGGAATATAGATTTTTTTGAATTGTTCTGGTTTTACAGCAACTTTCACCAGCGCATCAATTTCTTCATCCGATGGCCAGATATCTTTCAGATAAATCGGGTTGCCATCTTTATCATTTCCTAAAGCATCTTTTTCGATATCAAAACGAATCGTACCGGCAATCGCATAAGCTACCACTAATGGCGGAGATGCCAAGAACGCCTGTTTCGCATATGGATGAATACGCCCATCGAAGTTACGGTTGCCCGAAAGCACCGCTGTTGCATACAGGTCACGGTCGATAATTTCCTGCTGAATCTTTGGATCGAGTGCACCTGACATGCCGTTACAGGTCGTGCATGCATAGGCCACGATACCAAAGCCCAATTTTTCTAAATCTTTAAGTACGCCTGCTTCTTCCAAATATAAAGCAGCCGCTTTAGAACCCGGTGCAAAAGAAGATTTTACCCAAGGCTTACGGACCAAGCCCAATTCATTGGCCTTACGCGCCAGCAAACCGGCTGCCACCGTATTACGTGGGTTTGAGGTATTGGTACAAGAGGTAATCGCCGCGATAATCACCGCGCCATCTGGCATTAAGCCTTCTGCTTCTTGTGCGCGAGCAGCATCTAGATTACCGGCAATACCTTTTTCTTTCAGGTCAGCCGTAGATACACGTGCATGCGGATTTGATGGCCCTGCAATATTACGTGTCACAGTCGATAAATCGAAATGCAGCACACGTGGATATTCCGCTTGGGTCATATCCGATGCCCAAAGCCCGATCTCTTTGGCATAAGTTTCGACCAGTTTGACTTGCTCAGGCTCACGACCGGTCAAGGTCAGATAATCAATGGTGTTCTGGTCGATATAGAACATCGCAGCCGTTGCGCCATACTCAGGCGTCATGTTGGAAATCGTGGCGCGATCACCCACCGACATGCTGTCAGCACCTTCACCAAAGAATTCTAAATATGCGCCAACCACACGCTCTTTACGCAGGAATTCAGTTAATGCCAAGACGATATCCGTTGCGGTAATACCCGGCTTGCGCTGACCTACCAATTCCACACCGATAATATCTGGCAGACGCATCCACGATGCACGGCCCAACATCACGTTTTCGGCTTCCAAGCCGCCAACACCAATCGAGATCACGCCCAATGCATCTGTATGAGGTGTATGCGAATCTGTACCAACACAGGTATCCGGGAATGCCAGACCATCACGGTTCTGAATCACCGGAGACATTTTCTCCAAGTTGATCTGGTGCATGATGCCATTACCGGCAGGAATCACATCAACATTTTCAAAGGCAGTTTTGGTCCATTCAATAAAATGGAAACGGTCTTCGTTACGACGGTCTTCAATGGCACGGTTTTTCTCAAAGGCATCCGGATCAAAACCACCAAACTCAACCGCCAGTGAATGATCGACAATCAGCTGGGTTGGAACTACCGGATTGACTTTCGATGGATCACCGCCCTGATCGGCAATCGCATCACGTAAACCGGCAAGGTCAACCAGTGCCGTTTGCCCCAAGATGTCATGACACACTACACGTGCCGGATACCAGGGAAAATCATGTTCCTGTTTACGCTCAATCAGCTGGCGTAAAGACTGTTCCAGAATGGCAGGATCACAACGACGCACCAACTGCTCTGCCAGGACTTTGGAAGTATAAGGAAGTTTGGCATATGCGCCTGGCTGAATATTTTCTACGGCCTGTCGCACGTCATAATATTCCAGCTGGGTGGATTGCAGCGGTTTACGGTAGTTGTTGTTCATAAGCTTGCCTGCCCTCGTTTATCTCTATTTTTATTCATCAATAGATATTGATGAGTTACTTTTGTAATAGCAGCATTGTACGCTGCACAAATAGCATTTCCCAAATTTTATATTTTTCAATTACTTAATTATAAAAATCGGTATTTTCGCAAAAATTTGTTACATAGACTTTAGAATTTTTGCTTTAAAGCGGTCTTTTGCTAAAAAAAATCTGAATAATTCGCCTTATTCTTTAGTCTTATGTTGCAAAATATTTCTCTATCTTTTTATTTGAATATTACTATAAACCACTAATATCATTAATAAATAATTAATTTTATGTGCATTTTTTTAAAGATAAAAAAATATAGTCTCACTGGTTTTCATAGGCCTGTCCTGCCGCCGCATTTAGCAAAATTTCAATCCCCTAATTTGGGATAGCAGATTTTCCAAAACTATCAGAATCTCAGTGTGACGAATGTCACATTCTTTGCAATCCTCACATTAAAACAATAACCATAACAGGCAGAACTGAAATGTTGAAAATCGCAATATTCGGAGCTATAGCCGCCATTTTGACGCTCTTAGCTCGCGGTTGGGATGGAACAAAAAATCCATCGCCGCCGTCAAATCCATCTAACCCCTCCCAACCTTCTCATCCCTCACACCCAACACCTCCACCCAAACCCTCACATCCCGTTCCGACAACATCAGATAGCTTGATTAGCAACCCACCTCTGTTACCGAAAAGTGCCAAGGGCAAATATGAGCTGATCGTGGCCTATAAAACCAGCAAGCTCTACAACCCCAGAAATGGATTATGGGATCAGGTGCTGCTGAGAGGCTATTTAACCAAACCGAGTTTATTTGATAAGAAAAAAACTGGTGAATATATTGAGGATCAATTGGTCGGACCACAGATTCGGGTCAAACAAGGTGAAACCATGGCGCTTAACCTGAATAACCAGCTTCCACCCGAGGCAGAAACAACCTGTCCAACGCATGTTGAGAATGTAAATGAACCACATTGCTTTAATACCACCAACCTGCATACCCATGGCTTTTGGGTCAGTCCTCAAGGCAATAGCGATAATGTTTTCCTGAAATTCAAACCTCAGGAAAAATTTGATTATCAGTTCAAAATGGAACCGAACCATCCCGCAGGGACTTACTGGTATCACGCCCATCTGCATGGCTCAACTGCTCTTCAGGTATCGAATGGCATGGCCGGCCCATTGATTGTTGAAGGCTCAAGAACACCAAAAGTCAAAAATGGCAAAGTCACCTCAACTGGAGATATGGATATTCTATGGAAAGAAAAAAACAGTTATCCGAATGAAAACATCCTGCTGTTCCAGCAAATCCAATATCGCTGTAGCAATCCCGATCCTAATGTCACATTCGCTGTTCCCAATAACTGTGAAGGTGTAGGTATAGGCATGCTGGAAAATTATAATGACCTCGCTGCATTTGCCTCCTGGGGCGACAATAACTACTACACCTCTATCAATGGTAAAATTTTAGGTGAGATCAAAGCAGAACAGAATCAGTTTAACCGCTGGCGCATGATTCATGGCGGTGTACGCGATACCATTGGTTTAATCATTAAGGAAATTCCTAACTCCAGTAAATTTACTGCAGAGCAAACCATTAAAGCCTGTTCAGCCTATCAGGAGGCAGACAAGAAAGCTGAATTTGAGAAACTGAATAGCCTGAATGTGCATACCATCGCGCAAGATGGCTTAACCATGAATCATGTACAGACCAGAACCCTGTCCGTGTTCCATCCTGGTTATCGTCATGATGCAATGGTTGCCTTTCCGACCACCAATAGATACTGCCTTTTTGACACCAAATTGAATATCGATGATGAAATTAACGCGCCATTACCGAATGTAGGCCCTCAAATTGCTCCAAATCACCGCTTCAATGCCCAACTGCTGGGATGGGTCAATGTAAAAGCAACCAAGACCAAGGCTCAGACTGCTGCCCAGTTCCTGAAAGATCGGGCACAAAAAATTGGTTTAAGCAAAGACATCCAGACCCAGTTATCTCAGCTTAATCTTTCTGCGTTTAGTGATCATCCATCACTGATGACACCGGAAATTGATAAAGTAGTTGCTGCCCGACCAAAACAATATAGTGCTTTTTCGCTCGGTCCCGACCCTAGAACTGGCGTATTCAAATTTGGCTTCCGGCATAAAAAAGATGGAGATACACTGAGTTTCGGAGATTTCTTTGATGGAGATGGTTCAGTGGAGGGTGAATATGTCCGTCAGTTACAAGTTGGACAGACTGATGAATGGGAACTGACCAGCGCCGGTTTTGGTGGCCATCCGTTCCATATTCATGTTAACCCGTTCCAGATTGTTAAAATTTTGAATCCCCAAGGTAAGGATGTCAGTGAGGCAATAGCCCCAGAAGATCCGGTGAATCCAGTTCTGGATGATGTGCAATACCGTGGCATGAAAGGACAATTTAAGGACACGCTTTTTGTAAAACAAAACTATACCTATATTATCCGCAGCCATTACAAGAAATTTGAAGGTGACTTTGTACAACATTGTCATATCCTCGACCATGAAGATCAGGGCATGATGGAAACCGTACGGGTCTGTGGAGGCAAATTCCCTTGTGATTCGCCATTACCGGCTAGTCATCACCACTAAAGATCTGCTCGCTAAAAGCCAATGATTTCGATTGTTGGCTTTTTTGTTTGCCTCTATTTGATGCTTGCTGCACAATAACTGCATTGATTTATAGTATTCAAACCGGGGCTTATTATGGCAGCGTCTCCTGCTTTTACATTGTTTAGTCTGAATGGTGTAGATGCACAAAAATTCCTTCAAGGTCAGGTGACTTTGAATACTGAAACTTTGGCGGAAAACCAGACCCGCTATACTGCAATCTGCAGTCTGAAAGGACGCATTCAATTTGGCTTATGGCTTAAAAAAATCAGTCCAGAAAGCTTTGAAATCGTCAGCACTGAAGATCAGTCCATGGAGCTGGCCAATCATATTAAAAAATTTGGCGCCTTTTCAAAAATGAAACTGGAATTGGTCGGTTCGGTTTATCCAGTCATCAATGGCATTCATACTGACTTTGTGGCGACTGAAACCGATGTGACGATGTGGGAACAGCAAGCCATTGAATCGGGCCAGGCCTGGATTCAGGCTGCCACCGCGACCCTGTTTCAACCACAAGAATTACGTTTGCATCAACGCGAAGGCATCCACTACGATAAAGGTTGCTACCTGGGTCAGGAAGTCATTGCACGCTTGTGGTTTAAAGCCAAGCCAAAACACTGGTTACATCTGGTTCAAGGCACAGGTGTCGCGCCTGATGTTGCGACCAAACTGAGTAATGATGTTGAAATCGTCAATAGCATCACGACTGATACCGGTTATAAAGCACTCGTGGTCGCAAAACCTGAGGCATTGACTGAGCTAGGTCTCGAAGTTCTGGAACTTCCTGAAGCCTTAAGTGGTGATGTGGCGCGTCCGCAATAATGAGTGCTTAGCACATAAAAAAAGCCAAGATGAAATTCTTGGCTTTTTTGTTTTAGAAACCATGAAACAGCTTGTTCATGTCTTTCACGACATAGTCTTTGAAATGATAGGCTCGCGCATGTTTGGCATCAAACTTTGCCGTGAGTTCACCTTTTTGAAAGACATATACCCGGTCTTCCTGACTCATCAAAAACTCTGCCCCAAGTTTCATCAGCAGCGCATCAATCTTGTCTTCATCGGCAATCGATTCATCAGCATTGATTCTGTCATAGTGACGTTTAATGGTTTTGACAAACATGGTGAAATCCTGGGAGTCTGATTCAAACCGAGATTTAAACAGAGAAGTCAGCTGAAGCAAAGCAATCCTTTTGATATCTGCAGGATTGATCAGAAACCTGTCCGAATCATGCATCGATTTAATCGGTGTATTGTGCTTCGATGATTTGTATTTAGTGACAAATTGTATATTTACAAAGCACAAAATCCTTTTATGATGTAAGTGAAAATGATTAAAACCGCACCAAGGAATAAGGTGCCAGCAATAATAAGGTTATAGGAACCATGAAAAAATTAGTACTCGCTGCAGTTCTTGCCGTTTCTGCGCAATTCGCTTTGGCAAATACCGTAAAAGATCAAGTCGATCCCCAATTTCAAAAAGTTGAGGCCATGGTCAAAGCCAATAATTTTAAAGGTGCCTATGATGCTTTGAATCAATTGGCCAGTCAAGGAAACGCCCAGGCTTTATATAACTTAGGCTATTTGACCCAAACCGGCCAAGGTACAGCCAAGGACGAGAAAAAAGCCATTCAGCTTTACGAGCAGGCAGCCAGCAAAGGCTATCCGGTGGCCAATTATGTATTGGGTAAAAATTACGCGGCCGGCACACTCGGACTCAAACAGGATTTGACCAAAGCCAAACAGCATCTGGAACGCGCTTCGGCAGCCAAGTTTGATGATGCCAGCATTGATCTGGCCATACTGCTATTTTCTGAAAATACGGCAGCGTCAAATAAAGCCGGACTGCAAAAGCTACAACCGTTGATCACCAAAGGCAATATGCAGGCCATTCATGCCAAAGCCTTATATGACATCAGCAGCGGTTTCAAAAAGAAAGATGAAAAACCGATTCAGCAAGGTCTAAGCAGCATTCAGGAACTGGCCAAAAAAGGTTATATTCCGGCGCTGATGGCAGTGGGCAATATGTTTGCCAATGGCAGTATTGTTCCGCAAAATCTGCCAGAAGCGAAGAAAATCTTTGCCGCACTGGCGCAGCAAAATGTTCCACAGGCCAAAGAGTCTTTGGCAGCGGTAGACAAAATGCTGGCTGAGCAGAAAAAAGCACCTGCGAAAAAGAGTTAGGTTAATTCCACAAAATTAAAATATAAAAAGCCCCATGCAATTTGGGGCTTTTTAATAGCAGAGCATTTATCTTCTAAAAGATTATCCCCACCACAAGGCAATTAAGCCACTGGTCACGATAAAACCGGCAATGGTACTCATCAACAATGGTGTTAAAGTTCGATCATTCAGACCATACGCCTGTCCCAACATGCCAAAAATCGTCGGCATCGGCAAAGCTGCAATGAGCGTACCGGCATGGACCATTTCCTGACTTAAATCAGTTAACTGGCTCAGTCCCAGATACATCAATACCGGCATCATGATATTGCTGGAAAATACCAGATAGAAACTTTGCAGATTGACATATTTCAGACTCATTCCCACGATCCCGCCGCCAATGGCAAACAGGGCCAATGGTGAGGCTGTCTGACCAATCAAGGCGAAGACCTGATCGAGATAGACTGGAATTTTAATCTGGAAAACCGCACAGGCCATGCCGAGCATCACCCCCATAAATAAGGGATTCTTTAGCAAGGTCAGTAGCACACTTTTCAAAATAGCGCCGAGATTTGCCTGATGTTGTGTGCCCAGCGCCGCCATGACCAGCACCAGCGGAATCAGCAACACGCTTTCGATGATCACCACCAGAGAGGTATAGGTCATCGCCTGTTGCCCAATCAATAAGCTGAGCACAGCCGTACCAATCAGGCCGGTATTCGACATTGCAGCGCCCAGCGACAGCACTGCACTTTGCGAATGCGTATTTTTAAAATGACGGCGCATGATCCAGAAACCGCTACCATAGAGCAGTAAGGTCACGCTGCTATACACGGCAAAGTATTCAAAATACCAGATTTCATGCAGGTCTTTGGAGGCAAGGGACTGAAAGAACAGCAAGGGCAAGGCTACTTTAATCACAAAAGCACCGACCGTCCCCACCTGTTCTTTGTTTAACACTTGACTCTTTACAGTCAGATAACCCAGTGCCAACAATAAAAATATGGGCACAATGACCGCAAAAATCATAATGCAGTATCCTCTTGCCAGTGATATTCCATTATAAGAATTTCTGAGACTAAAGCAGTGTTAAAAAGGCTCAAACAGGTGATTCAAACCATGCGGTGCACAGCGCAGATATTGCGGTGAAATTTTGATTTTTTCCTCAAGTGCTGCCGCTGCATGCCAAGGCCAATGGGGATCATAAAGAATGGCACGAGCCAGTGCGATGGCATCCGCTTGGCCCTTTTGTAAAATATCTTCTGCCTGCTTAGGTTCAGTAATCAAACCGACGGCAATCACGGGAATATTCACGACTTTCTTGATCGCATCTGCAAAAGGCACCTGATAATTCGGTTTCACCTCAATGTTCTGTTTGGCATGTAAGCCGGCACTGGAAATATGAATATAGGCAGCACCCGCAGCTTCCAGTGCTTTGGACAACTCAATTGAAGAATCAATAGTCCAGCTATCTGGCTGATCCATCCAGTCGCTGGCTGAAATACGCACTCCAATTGGATAACCTTCTGGAACCGCCGCTTTCATGGCTTGTAATACTTCCAGAGTCAGGCGAATCCGGTTTTCCAGTGAACCGCCATACTGATCATCACGTTTATTTGAAAGTGGTGACATGAACTGATGCAGTAAATAACCATGCGCTGCATGCAGCTCAATCAGGTCAAAACCGGCATCAACTGCACGTTTGGCACTTTCTGCAAAGTCAGCAATGACCTGCTCAATTTCCGACTGGCTTAAGGCTTTGGGTGGATGTTCATCGGCCTGAAAAGGAATATCACTGGCAGAAACAGTTTGCCAGCCATGTGCTTCATCCGGCTTAAACTGACCTTTACCTGCCCATGGTTTATCTGTTGAAGCTTTACGCCCTGCATGTGCGAGTTGAATCGCAAAAGGCATCGGGGAAATGGATTTGACTTTTTCCAGTAAGGTCTTGATCTGCTTTGCCTGTTCGTTATTCCACAAGCCCAGATCGGCATAACTGATCCGGCCTTCTGGCTGTACCGCAGTCGCTTCGATAATACATAAACCTGCACCCGATAAGGCATAGTTGGCCCATTGCTGCTCGTGCCAATAGGTAATTTCCCCCTGCTCTGTTGCAGAGTACTGACACATCGGCGCAATTACGATTTTATTTTGAAGTTGCAGTGATCCAAATTGAATAGGTTGAAATAGTAATGCCACGCTGTATTTCCTCTTTTTATTGCACAGTTTCACTCTAGAAATAAAAACAGGCTCCCAAGAGCCTGTTTAGTTATAACGTGAACGATCAAACTTTAGAAGATGATTCGTGTAGTCAAACCGAGTACCAGTGCATCATCCACATTGTTGCTTGAACCTGGATTAATGACATATTGCAGGTTTGGACGCAGCATTAGCCACTTTGTTGCGTTATAGCTATAGTTCAGTTCAATATTGTATTCTGCACTCGCATCAAAATTCAGATTCTTGATCCGGTCATTAATATGTACACGATTGACCGCCAGACCTAAAATATCATTCGGCTGGCTGTCCGCAAGACCGATATATTTCACACCGATTTGTTGTGAATTATCCACTTTATTGGTATCGCGGTCATGCCAAGTAAAGTTGGCAAATGAATGCAAACCCTGACGGCCCTGACCTGTAGACGTTAACTGTTGCTCTACAGCTAACCAACCAGCAAAGGTACGGTTTTTGGCATCAGTAGGATTGGCAATATCTTTTTGGTTGGCAACATCATCGGCAGTATTGTACATCCCGCCGACACGGTAGCTGCCTGGCAGGCCATTCACCCATGATTTCGGTGTCCAGATTACTTCTGCCGGAATTGTCACGCCATCTGCATGGTCGGTATCCAGACTCCAGCCCTGACCTTCTTTAGCGCCATTACCATTATCCGGATTAAACTCATACACACCGACTTGTACCGCAAGTTCAGGATTGAGTTGCTGCTTCACGCGCGCACCCCATTGTGCTACAGGCGTATTCATCCAGATATTGCCCTGCCATTTACCCATCTGAGCAGCACAAAATGCCGTACTGGCAAAATCACAAGCCATGACATTAAAGTCCATACCCAGACCAAGACGACCCGCCTTAATACTGAGCCCCTGGTCTTTATAATTCTTTTCAATAGACAGCTCACTCAGACGGCTATCCTGATTACCACGTCCAAAAGTGCCTTGTACATTGGCCAGTTGCGGTGCGCTAGGATCCTGCAAGTCACGAACAGAGGTACTTTGACCCTGACGTGCAGTCATCGCGGCACGTACAGTGACACCATTCCATCCCGCCAGCTTTTCCATATCCAGTTGAGTACCTAGCCATAATTGGGCAGAAGTTAATGGATCTGCGCCGTCATTACGACCACCATCAGCAAGATAAGCAGTATCGGTTAATAGATTGGCTTCAAATGTAATTCCCTGTTGGGCCAGTTCTGTACGTTGACCATTCCAGTCCCCCAGTAAATACTGACCTTGTGGATCAAATGCAGATTCCGCCTGAGCGGTTGTCATGGCAGCCATTAAAGGCAATAGAGCTAGACCTAAATATTTCATGTAAAACCTAAACATTCGGAGAGAAAAATAAGCAAGGTTTTTAAATTGCTATTAGGTGCATGAATTTACATAACTTTTCATATAAATTCTCAGCATTTTTTTTATTACTCATTAAACTTTTAGTTATGCCTTAAACATAAAAATATAATTTTTATTTTAACAATTTCAAATTATTTATATATTTTTCATTAACTTATAATTTATTGATATTTTCTATTCGATTTACTCCCAAGAAAATTTGTTATAAAAAAATAGAAACCTAGTTTATTCTTTAAACAATTACAGCTTAAATAAATATGAAATACCCAGTCATTTTCCAGCGATTTCGCCCAGATTAACGCTTGCAATCCCGGCCAATTCACCCAATATTAGCTGCATCTCCCTCGCCACTGATGTGTTATGCCTGAATTACCAGAAGTTGAAACCACCAAAACCAGTTTATTGCCTTTATTGGAGCAACGCGTAAAACGTGTTGAAGTGCGTCAGTCAAGTTTGCGCTGGCCTATTCCGGAGAATATAGAAAAGCTGGTGGGGCAAAAATTACTGAATCTCACTCGCCGTTCTAAATATATTTTGGCAGAGTTTGAGCATGACGCCATGCTCTGGCATTTGGGCATGTCGGGGAGTTTTCGTCTATGCGATGGCAATGAAGAGTTGCGCAAACATGACCATCTGATCATTCAGTTTGAAGATATCGAACTGCGTTATCATGACCCTCGCCGTTTTGGCTGCATTCTTTGGCTGGATGCACAATCACAAAGCAAATTGATTGACACGTTGGGGCCAGAACCTTTAAGCGAGAACTTTAATGCGGAGTATTTATTTGAAAAATTGAAGAATAAAAATGTTGGCACCAAAGTTGCAATTATGGATAACCATGTGGTGGTGGGCGTAGGCAATATTTATGCGACCGAAAGTCTGTTTAATCTGGGGATTCATCCAGCACAACCGGCCTCGATGTTAAGCTTGGTGCAGATTGAAAAGCTAGTGCTGGAAATCAAGCGTATCTTGAAACAGGCAATTGATCTGGGTGGTTCAACCTTAAGAGACTACACCAATGCCATGGGCGAAAATGGCTATTTTCAGCAAACCCTGCTGGCTTATGGCCGTGCCGGTGAAATGTGTGTGAACTGCGAGACCACACTTGAAAATATTAAATTGGGACAACGGGCTTCAGTTTTTTGTCCTGAGTGCCAACCTTTGAAAAAGATCCAGCTCCCTGTCAAAAAAGTGGCAACTGTACGAGGGAAAAAGTCATGAAAACAGCCATTGTGCGTCATATTCTGGTCAAAGATAGAGAAACTGCTGAACAGCTTAAAAAGAAGATTTTAAGTGGCGCCGACTTCAATAAAATCGCCAAACAGTATTCAACCTGTAATTCTGCCAAACGTGGCGGTGAGCTAGGTGAAGTAAAGAAAGGTCAACTGGTTCCGGTCATTGATAAACTGGTTTTCACTGCAGCAGAACGTGTATTACATGGCCCGATCAAAAGCCAGTTTGGTTTTCATTTGGTCGAAATCAAGTTTCGGATGGATTTTTAATATTTATAAATCCCTCCCTACCTCCCTTTGTTAAAGGGAGAAGTTCCCCTTTTATAAAGGGGATTTAGGGGGATTAGAAAAATTAGACTTGAGGTGGACGCTTTTTCAATTCATCACGAATTTCACGCAGCAATTCAATATCGGCTGGGGTAGTCGGAGTTTCCTCGACTGGGCCTTCTTGTTTACGTAAACGGTTCATGAACTTCACCAATAAAAATACGACCCAAGCCAAGATTAAGAAATTAATTAAAATCGTTAAAAAGTTACCGTAAGTCAGTACATTCACACCCGCCTTAGTCAAAGCATCCAGAGATTGTAAATTGTCTGGGTTTCTTCCCAAGATAAAGAATTTTTGCGTAAAATCGACGCCACCACCGGTGATCACGGTAATTAGAGGCATAATGATGTCTTTCACCAATGAATCGATGATCTTGCTAAAAGCACCACCGATAATGACACCAATCGCCAGATCCATCATGTTGCCTTTGATCGCAAACTCTTTAAATTCTTGAATAATGCTCATAACTGCTCCCATATGTTATTTTCAAGTTTTGGGTCAAATTATACCTGAATAAATACTTTTAATTTTGACTTAGTTTAATGCGTTTTAGTAAATTATGATTTAAGCATAACGTAAATATAAAAAAACCGTAATCTTCGAAAAGATTACGGTTTTTGAAAACCCGAAATAATCTAGCGATTATTTACCTGAACGGTTACGTTTACGTTCGTTTTCAGTCAAGAAACGCTTACGGATACGGATTGACTTAGGTGTTACTTCTACTAGTTCATCATCTTCAATAAACTCAAGCGCTTGCTCAAGCGTATATTCAATCGCAGGAACCAGCGTTAACGCATCGTCAGTACCAGAAGCACGTACGTTCGTTAACTGTTTTGCTTTAGTTGGGTTAACTGTCATGTCGTCTGAACGAGAGTTAATACCGATGATCATACCTTCATAAACTTCTAACTGTGGTTTCGCGAATAGACGACCACGGTCCTGAAGTGTGAACAGTGCATAGCCCAAGCAAGTACCTTGAACCATAGAAATCAGTACACCGTTTTGACGTTTTGCAACAGTACCTTGCTTCATTGGACCGTAGTGCGAGAAGCTAGACGTCATGATCCCTGTACCAGAAGTCATGGTCAGGAATTCAGAACGGAAACCAATCAGACCGCGTGAAGGAACAGTTGCCTCAATACGGATACGGCCTTTACCGTCAACTTCCATATTGGTCATTTCGCCTTTACGGTGACCCATTTGTTCCATTACAGCGCCTTGGTGCTGTTCTTCAACGTCAAAAGTAACGTTTTCGTATGGCTCTTGTTTTTCACCATCAATTTCTTTGATGATTACTTGCGGACGCGATACGCCCATTTCGAAGCCTTCACGACGCATGTTTTCAATAAGAACTGAAAGGTGAAGTTCACCACGACCAGATACTTTGAAACGGTCTGGGCTGTCAGTATCTTCAACACGTAATGCTACGTTGTGAATCAATTCGCGGTCTAGACGTTCACGGATATTACGTGAAGTTACGAACTTACCTTCTTTACCAGCAAACGGTGAGTTGTTTACCTGGAATGTCATCGATACTGTAGGTTCATCTACAGATAATGGAGGTAAAGCTTCAACATTTTTCGGATCACAGATGGTGTCAGAAATATTGAGTGCATCGATACCCGTTACACAAACGATATCGCCTGCAGAAGCTTCTTCAACGTCAACGCGATCTAGACCATGATAACCCATGATTTTTAAGATACGGCCGTTACGTGTTTTGCCATCTTTATCGATTACAGTTACTTGTGTGTTTAATTTCACTGAACCGCGCTGGATACGACCAATACCGATAACGCCTACGAAGCTGTTATAGTCAAGTGAAGATACTTGCATTTGGAATGGGCCATCAACATCAACTGCTGGTGGTTCAACGATGTCTACGATCGTTTGGAACAACGGAGTCATGTCTTCAGCAAGTTCTTCCGGAGAAGGACCAGCAACACCACGAAGGCCTGAAGCATAAACAACTGGGAAGTCTAACTGTTCGTCAGAAGCACCTAAGTTATCGAACAAATCAAATACTTGGTCAATTACCCAGTCTGGACGCGCGCTTGGCTTGTCGACTTTGTTAATAATCACGATTGGTTTCAAACCACGTGCGAACGCTTTTTGCGTTACGAAACGAGTTTGTGGCATTGGGCCTTCTTGTGAGTCTACAAGAAGAAGTACGCAGTCAACCATCGACATTACACGTTCAACTTCACCACCGAAATCGGCGTGTCCCGGGGTGTCCACGATGTTAATGCGGTATTCAGTATTGGTACGTTCATCTAACCATTTGATTGCAGTGTTTTTTGCAAGAATGGTAATACCACGTTCGCTTTCAATAGCGCCAGAATCCATGACACGCTCGATCTCACCCGCGCGATCACCGAGAGCACCTGATTGTTGCAAAAGTTTGTCTACAAGAGTGGTTTTACCATGATCGACGTGCGCAATAATGGCGATGTTACGGAGAGTTTTAATATCTGACATGTAAATTCAATGCGTATGTAATTTGAGGGCAAATTATACAGAAAAATACAAAACTTTTATAGTCACTGTAACCACACTCCTCAACTTTTTTTGCTCCGTTGGGGATTTTTTGATTTTGTAAAGACGTGTAACTCGATTAGAATAGCGCCACCCAGCCTTAATTTGCATTGACACATGTCTGATTTTAATCAATCTCCTCCTTCTAAAGATCAACTCGACCTGGTATATGGTCTGGAAGATCGACCAAAACCACTGATTGCTTTTTTAGCTGCATTCCAGCACTTACTGGCAATTATTGTCCCGATTGTGACCCCTGGCCTGCTGATTTGTTTGGCGCTTGGTGTTTCCAAAGAAGACACCAACATGATTTTATCCATGTCCTTGGTGATCTCGGGCATCGCGACTTTTTTACAGTCTAAAAAAGTCGGACCTTTTGGTGCCGGTCTGCTGATTGTCCAAGGAACCAGCTTTAACTTCATCGGTCCAATTATTGGTATTGGTTCAGCTATGGTGGCTGCAGGCACACCTGTAGAAGCAGTCATGGCTTCTATTTTTGGTGTGGTGATTGCAGGTGCATTTATTGAAATGGGCGTGTCACAAATTCTGCCTTGGATCAAAAAACTGATTACCCCTTTGGTCACCGGTATTGTGGTTCTGCTGATTGGTTTGACCTTAATTAAAGAAGGTTTAATCAGCATGGGCGGTGGTTATCAGGCCATGAGCGATAAAACTTTTGCCAATGCCGACAACCTGATCATGTCTTGTACCGTCCTGGCGTTGATCATTATCCTGAACCGTATCCGGATTACCTGGGTAAAAAGTTCTGCCATTTTAATCGCCCTGATCTGTGGTTATGTTCTGGCAGGCTTTATGGGCCATCTGGATTTCTCTGGTCTGAAAGATGCACCACTGGTACAGATTCCAACCCCAATGCATTTCGGTTTAAGCTTCTCCTGGAGTCTGTTTATTCCGATGGCATTCATTTATCTGGTGACTTCTTTAGAAGCGATTGGTGATATCACTGCGACTTCAAAGCTTTCCAACCAGCCAGTTGATGGTCCAAAATGGATGCAGCGCATTAAAGGCGGTGTACTGGTGAATGGCGCGAATTCATTCCTTGCCGGTATTTTTAACACCTTCCCAAGTTCAGTATTTGCACAGAACAATGGTGTAATTCAGTTGACGGGTGTAGCGAGTCGTTATGTCGGCATCTGGATTGCTGCTTTGCTGGTTATTCTTGGTTTGTTGCCTGCAGTTGCTGGTATTATTCAGGCCGTTCCGCAAGCGGTACTGGGTGGTGCAGTGATGGTGATGTTTGGTGCAGTCGCAGCCTCTGGTATTAACATTCTGTCTGGTGTCCATCTGGACCGTCGTGCCCTGCTGATTATTGCGATTTCATTAGCACTGGGTTTAGGTGTTGCACAAGTTCCACAAATTCTTGAACATCTTCCTGAGTTATTCCGTAATATCTTTAGCTCAGGCGTTGCTACTGGTGGTATCGCTGCCCTTATTCTGAATGTAGTACTTCCTGAAACAAAGAAGTAATTTCATGTCCAAAGAACACTGTCTAGGTCAGACTTAGGCAGTGTTCTTTATATTGGAGAGATACCTATGGATCCTAAAAGCGAAGTTTTATTAAGACAATATGATTTTTTGTCGGGTCGCATCCTACTGATTAATGCACCGACAGATGATCTACTCGCTGAATTCGATGCCTCTATCAATCCCGCTGTCTGGACATGGAATTTTAACGATTTTCAATATTTCCAGTCACAACAAGCAGATGTGCATTTTGGTGCAGAGATGCCTGAAGCTGAGTTTGATCAGGCAGTTATTTTTGTACCCAAGTCTAAAGAACTGTTGAATTATTTATTGCATAATGTGGCAGCACAGCTTAAACCGGGCAGCAGTATTTTCCTGGTCGGTGAAAAGAAAGGCGGGATAGAACGCGCAGCCAAACAGTTGCAGCCTTTTGGTAAAACACTCAAACTTGACAGCGCGCGTCATTGCCAGCTTTGGCAATTGGTTCTAGAACATACGGTCGAGAAAAAAGCACTTGCAGACTGGGCACAGCGTTATACCGTATCGACACCAAATGGCGACCTGAATATTTGTGCACTTCCAGGCGTCTTTAGTCAAAACCGTTTGGATGTAGGAACTGCCACCCTATTACCTTATTTGTCACAAGTTACTTCAGGTAAGATTGCCGACTTTGGTTGTGGCGCAGGTGTAATTAGTGCGTATCTGGCAAAGTTGAATCCGAAAAACCGGATTTTTGCCATGGATGTCGATGCCTTTGCACTGGCTTCTACGCAAATGACCTTTGCAGAAAACCAGCTTACTCCTGAACAGATTGAAATCAAAGCGGTTACAGGCATTGAAGATGCACCCTTGTTCTTGCATGCCATCGTCAGTAATCCGCCTTTTCATATGGGAATCGAGACCGATTACACGGCAAGCGAAACCTTATGTAAAATCTCGCGCCGTCATTTAAAATCGGGCGGTGAGCTTTGGATCGTGGCCAACCGTTTCTTGAACTACCCGACCCTGATTGAACAAAACTTTGGTCGCTGTACAGTCAAAGCGGATCAACAAGGCTTTAAAGTGCTCTTCGCCAGCACTCAAAAAAATGTTAAGGAATCATGATGAGCGAAACGCAAAACACGATGCAGCTGCAGCGTAAGCTGGGTGCTCGTCATCTGAATATGATCGCCATTGGGGGATCAATTGGTACAGGTCTATTCCTGGCCTCAGGGGCGACCATTGCCAACGCTGGACCAGGCGGTGCACTACTTGCATATGTACTGATTGGTATCATGATTTATTTCTTGATGACCAGTCTAGGCGAGCTTGCCACACACAACCCGACCTCAGGTGCATTTTTCACTTACGGCACCAAATATGTCGAAGGTGGTTTTGGTTTCGCTCTGGGCTGGAACTACTGGTACAACTGGGCCATTACCGTGGCTTTTGAGCTGGTTGCCGTTCAGTTCATTATGAAATTCTGGTTTCCAGATATTCCGGGCGTGTACTGGAGCGCCATTTTCCTTGCCATTATTTTCGGGATTAATGCCCTGACAGTAAAAGGCTTTGGCGAATCTGAATTTTTCTTTTCTCTGGTTAAAGTTCTCGCGATCATTGCCTTTATCATCATCGGGATCTGGATGATCGTGAAGATCATGCTGACTCCAGGTGCGGAAGCATTTGCCAACTGGAGCATTGGTGATGCACCCTTTGTCGGTGGTTTCCAGGCATTAATTGGCGTGGCGATGATTGCCGGATTCTCCTTCCAGGGTACCGAAATGGTCGGTGTGGCGGCAGGTGAATCGAAAAATCCAAAGAAAACTATTCCGGTGGCCATCAAACAAATTTTCTGGCGTATCCTTCTATTTTATATCGTGTGTATTTTCATTATCGGTACCTTGATTGCCTATAATGACCCACGTTTATTACAAGCCGCTGCAACAGATAATATTGCGCTTTCGCCATTCACCTTATTGTATGAAAAAGCCGGTTTTGCATTTGCCGCCAGTATCATGAATGCAGTGATCCTGACAGCCATTCTATCTGCGGGTAACTCCGGCATGTATTCGTCTACTCGTATGCTGTTTGATATGGCACGTAAAGGCAGTGCACCTAAAATGTTTGCGCGTCTGGACCCGCGCGGTGTGCCAATGAATGCACTCTATGCCACGACCGCAATCGCAGCTCTGTGCTTCCTAACTACTTTCTTTGGTGAACAGGAAGTCTTTAACTGGCTGCTAAACATGTCAGGGATGTGTGGCTTTATTGTCTGGCTCGGTATTGCCATTTCCCATTACCGTTTCCGTAAAGGGTATCTGGCTCAAGGTTATAAACTGGAAGATCTGGCTTATCGCGCTAAATTCTTTCCTTTCGCCCCTTGGTTTGCATTTATTCTGTGTGCGATTGTCGTTCTGGGTCAGAACTATCAGGATGTTTTGGCCGGTCAATGGATGGGTGTGTTATCGACCTATATCAGTATTCCGCTATTCCTGGCCATTTGGTTCGGCTACAAATGGAAGAAAAAAACCAAACTGGTATCTTATCAGGAAATGGATGTACAGCCGATGAAACTTGATCAGGAATAAAAAATTATTCATTAAAAAAATCAGCTTACGGGCTGATTTTTTTATTTCTTGAATTAACTATGACGCATCACGAAATTGCGATCATCAATCACAATCGCTTGCTGACAGATTCCGTCTACCCGACGTTGCTGCTCAAACACATGCGCCGGCATTGCCTCAAAGCTATCAAAGAAACTTATTTCCTGCTCATCGATAGAATAAATTAACGAGTGATTTCCTACCCCCTCTAAAGTGTCATAGAACACAATCACAAAACGTTCAGCTTCTATATTTTCCTGAATTTCTACATAAGACAATGGCTGTTCTATAACAGGAATATTTAAGCGATGTGCTTGCTGATAGAAATCGACTTCAATTGGCTGTTTATCTGCATCATGTTCAGTATAAAAATCGACATCCAAACCCAGTGTTTTTAAGGCAACCGCAAGTGCGATGCTAGAGCTTCCCATTTCAAGATCATGCTGACAGAGCTGAGTTAAGTCAGAAATATTCAAATCAATGCCATAATGATGAAAAATCATCCATATTGCAAAAATTCCGCCATTGGCTTCCAGATTTTGCAAGTCTTCAGGAATTTCAACACTCATATTTTTACTCAACGACATCTTAACAGGCTAAGTGTAGTCAAAATGCAGACATAAAAAAAGCGACTCCAGAGAGTCGCCTTTTTTAATCAGTATTCAATAACGAATTATTGAACTGGTTGTTCAGCTAAAACAGTACGGCTACCAGTAATCGTCGCGAATACACGACGGTTCATAGCACGACCTTCTTTAGTGTTGTTGTCAGCAATCGGTTGATCCCAAGCGAAACCTTGAGTAGACAAACGAGATGCATCTACGTTGTATTCGTTCACAAGTGAAGATTTAACAGAGTTAGCACGAGCTAGAGATAAACGTTCGTTTAATGCACGTGGACCAGTGTTGTCTGTGTGACCTTCGATGCGAGCAGTAGCATTTGGATATTCAACTAACTTCTCAGCAACTTTTGCGATTTCTGGTTTGTATTGATCTTTGATATTTGATTTGTTGGTATCAAAGAACACACGAAGTTCCATGTTCAGGTCTTCAGTCAACTCTTGTGGAGCTGGAGCAACCGGAGTTACAGGCTCAACTGGAGCAACTTCTACAACAGGAGCAGCTGGTTTCAAACGGCCACCTAGAACTACGTTAAGACCAGCAAGTGCTGTATAGTTCCAGAATTTTTCGTCAAAATGGTAAGTACCACGAGCTTCTGTACGTAGCGCCAATGCATCGTTGATATGCCAGAATGCACCGATACCTGCGTTACCTAGAGTACCTTCTTCTTCAAGACCACGACCAACGCGACCTAATTGAGCTTCAGTAGCACCATCAAATTCATATTTGTAGTGACCCGCACCTAGAAGCATGTATGGCTTCACTTTGCTGTCATAATTGCCAGTAAAAACATCAGAAGTTGCATAGAAGTTACCTGCAATGTTTTGACCTTTGTATTCAGCACCAGCTAGCTCAGCCATATCGCCTTTAACCTGGCTATATTCAGCCTCAAAACCTAACCATGGCGTTAATTCAACACCAATAGCAGCACCTACAAATAAATCATCTTCCATTTGACCAGAAGTTGTTAACTCACCATCGTCACCGCCATTGTTGTGCTGAGTGTCTTGGAAGGTATAACCTAACATCAACGGAGTAACAGTTACGCCTGCATTGGCAGCAGCAAAAGGTGCAGCTACAAGCATAGCTAAAGCAATACGACTCATTTTCATGGATTTATCCTCCAGAGATAACAATTGTTGTTCAAGCTCAAGCCCGTAATAGGCCATCCTGAGATAGGCTTTTTATTACCCCAGTATTATTTTTAAGCTATTCACATGGCATCATACAAACACTTTATTATTTTTCCAAGTGCTTGATTAATCTAATCAAGTAAATTATTGACAAAATTACTTACAATTTCCGTTGTAATTCAGTAATTTTTTACTCAATTTTTTATTCTGAATGACCTATTGTGATTGCCAATTATTTTTAACAGCTTTCTTGAAACTTAAGTAAGCACTGATTTACACGCTCAATAAAGCATAAAAAACGTATAATTAATAACATCTTTATTATAAAAATAATATATAAATCAGGTAACTCTATGTATAAAAAAATAACAAGAGCATTCACTATTGTTGAGTTAATTATCTGTATTGCAATGATTGCAATTCTCGTCAGTATCGCCCTACCGTACTTCCATGACTATCGATCCAAACAGGAAGCCAAAAATATTCCGATCAAATTATCTCAAATTAATCGCTATGCACGTAGCCAGGCTGCAGTGTTTCATCAAAATATTGTGATCTGCCCGAGCCAAGATTCTCTCAGTTGCCAAGCCAATCAATGGAATAAGAACATGCTGGTTTTTATCGATAAAAATAAAAACAGGCAAGTGGATGTAGACGAACAAATTTTACATATTGATGCACTGAACCTCAAATACGGTAACTTAAGTTGGCGAGGAGCTTTAAGTTTATCGAGTGTCACTTATCAAGCGCACACTGCCTTGCCGATTGGTTCAAATGGTAGTTTTTATTATTGTTCTACCCATCTTTCTAACCAACAGCGTATTGTACTCAGCAAAATGGGGCATATCCGGATCGAAAGTCTCTCGTCTTGCTAACAGAACTATCCAGTTTATGCTTCTCTGCGTTTAACGCTTCAATCCTGAGTTTTTTTCAATATACTGCTTAAGTCTGAAAAATTGATTAAAACTCATACGGAGAGAGAACAATGACTGACATCGTAATTGTCAATGGTGCACGTACAGCCATGGGTGGCTTCCAGGGGAGTCTTGCCAGTGTAACTGCGCCAGAACTCGGTGCGGTCACCATTAAAGAAGCAATTGCCCGTGCGGGTCTGCAACCAGCAGATATTGAAGAAGTCATTATGGGCTGTGTCCTTCCGGCAGGCTTAAAGCAAGGCCCTGCACGTCAAGCGATGCGTCAAGCTGGTCTTCCAGATTCTACTGGTGCTGTGACCATTAATAAATTATGTGGTTCAGGCATGAAAGCCGTCATGCAGGCTGCTGACATGATTAAAGCAGGTTCTGCTGAAATCGTGGTTGCCGGTGGTATGGAATCCATGACCAATGCACCTTATGTATTGCCAAAAGCGCGTGGCGGTTTCCGTATGGGTCACGGTGAAATCAAGGACCATATGTTTCTGGATGGCTTGGAAGATGCTGAAACAGGTCGTTTGATGGGTTCATTTGCCCAAGATATGGCAAATACCAAAGGCTATACCCGCGAGCAGATGGATGATTTTGCGATTCGCTCATTAAAGCGTGCGCAAACTGCGGTCAATGAAGGCTACTTTGCTGATGAAATCGTGCCTGTAACAGTTAAAAACCGTAAAGGCGATGTGGTTGTTGATAAAGATGAGCAACCATTTAATGCCAACATCGATAAAATTCCAACTTTACGTCCAGCGTTTGCTAAAGACGGTACGATTACGGCGGCTAATGCCAGCTCGATTTCAGATGGTGCATCAGCTTTAGTAATTACCTCGGCTGACAATGCAGCAGCAAAAGGTTTAAATCCTTTAGCCAAAATTGTGGCCTATGCATCGAATTCTCAACATCCATCTGAATTTACCATTGCTCCAGTCGGTGCAATCCAGAAAGTACTGGATAAAACCGGATGGACCGCTTCTGATGTCGACCTTTGGGAAATCAATGAAGCCTTTGCCATGGTCACCATGTGCCCAATGGATGAGTTCAAGCTAGATCCTGAAAAAGTCAACATCAATGGTGGTGCATGCGCACTCGGCCATCCTGTGGGTTCAACCGGTTCGCGTATTATCCTGACTTTGATTCATGCACTAAAACGTACCGGTGGAAAAAAAGGGATTGCAGCCCTGTGTATTGGTGGTGGTGAAGCAACTGCTGTAGCGATTGAATTACTCTAACCTCTTTCCTCACCCCCATCCCTCTCCCATAAGGAGAGGGAGTTAAAAACCCTCCTGATCTGGAGGATTTTTTTCGCTTACATTTTGATAAAGCTTGCTCGCGCAAAATACCACAAAGTGGCGTAGATTAAAGCAAGCAAAATAAAAAGGGAGTTCTCCCATGCAACTGAATCATTACCTCAATTTCCAAGGTCAGGCTGAAGCAGCCTTTAACTTTTATAAATCAGTTTTTGGAGGCGAATTTTCAAGTCTGAGTCGTTATGGTGAAATGCCAACTGAAGAAGGTGTCACACTGTCGGAAGTGGATAAAAATAAAATCTTGCATATCTCACTTTCCATTAACGAATTTACAGAACTGATGGCATCCGATACGAATGATCAATTTTGCGCGCAAACCAATACCGTGTTTACGCAAGGTAATAACCACTATATTTCCATTAACTTAGACGCTAGCGAACAAGCTGAAGCACAACGACTCTTTGATGCTTTATCGGTGAATGGTCAAATTGAGATGCCGCTAGAAAGAACCTTTTGGGGCGCACTTTATGCCGCCTTTAGCGATCAGTTTGGAATCCACTGGATGATCAACTGTCAACTTGAAGAAAATTAAAGGTTTTTATCAAGACATAAAAAAGCCGGAATCAATCCGGCTTTTTGACAGTAACTTAATTTAAATTATGCACCTGTTTGATAATGTGCCTGTGCAACCGCAGTCGATGCCTGATACGGATTTCTGAAATCATTCAAACCAGCAGCAGCTTCCTGAATATCCTTACCTTCTTTAATCACGAAAGTGTCGAAACCAGAACGCTTCATGTAATTCAGTACATCTTTGAATACATCTCCAGTAGCACGCAATTCGCCCTGGAAACCCTGACGGCGAAGAAGTGCTGCAAATGAATAACCACGGCCATCATTAAAACCGGCAAACTCAATAAAGATTGCATCGAGCTGATCGAGCGGAAAATCATTGGTTTCAGGCGAAGCATCTACAGTTAAGTACAATGCTTTTTTGCCTGTCACATTGGTAATTTGATCTAACTGTTCAACAGTTAATACCACATCACCCTGAGGCAAAACACCATCTTCACCCATCAATTGATAGGTATTGTCTGCAATCGTGCCATCTTTAGAGAGTACTTGAAGTGCGGTATTAAGCATATGCACGCTCCTTAAATGGTTGAATGCCGACACGGCGATAAGTATCGATAAACTCTTCACCTTCCTGACGCAGGTCAAGATAAGTATTCAAAATTTCTTCTACGATATCTGGTACGACCTCGGCTGCAAATGATGGGCCAAGAATGTCACCAATCGACGCATCATGATCCGCATTTCCACCAAGCGTAATCTGGTAGAACTCAGCGCCTTTTTTGTCTACACCTAAAATACCGATGTTACCAACGTGGTGGTGACCACAGGCATTCATACAGCCTGAAATATTCAGATCCAGTTTACCTAGGTTATAAATCGTATCCAGATCATCAAAACGGCGTGAAATTGCTTCAGAAATCGGAATCGATTTCGCATTCGCCAATGAACAGAAATCACCGCCCGGGCAGCAAATGATGTCGGTCAAGAAACCGATATGCGCACGTGCCAGGTTGTTTTGGTCAAGGGTTTGCCATACAGCGAACAAGTCTTTTTGTGGTACATCGACCAGGGAAATGTTTTGTTCATGCGTGGTACGCAGCTCACCGAAAGTGTACTGATCGGCAAGGTCTGCAATCAGGTTCATTTCTTCGGTGCTGACATCACCCGGTGCAATTCCGGCACGTTTCAGTGAAATCGTCACAATACGATAACCTTTCACTTTATGTGCATTGGTATTGATATTGAACCACTGTTTGAATTTCGGATATTGTGCAAACAGTTCAGTGAAATCTTCATCTGCATAATCTTGATAATCGAATGGCGTGAAGTTCTCATCCATTTTCGCCAAGGTGTCTGCATCGATTTTCAGTGTTTTAATCGTATGCTCAAATTCAGCTTCAACTTTCTCGGCAAATACTGCTGGTGTTAAGGCTTTTACCAGAATCTTGATACGCGCTTTATATTTGTTGTCGCGACGGCCATGCAAGTTATACACACGAAGTACTGCTTCCAAATAAGCAATCAGGTCTTCACGTGGCAAGAACTCACGAATAAAGCTACCAATCACTGGCGTACGGCCGAGGCCACCACCGACTTTGATTTTATAGCCCATTTCGCCTGCTTCATTACGCACGATATACACACCGATATCGTGGAATGCAGTGGCTGCACGGTCAGTTTCTTCAAGCGCAGAGACTGCAATCTTGAATTTACGTGGCAAGAAGGCAAATTCCGGATGGAAGGTTGACCATTGACGGATCAACTCACAGGTCGGACGTGGATCGGCAATTTCACCTGCAACCACACCGGCATACTGGTCAGTGGTGGTATTACGGATACAGTTACCTGATGTTTGGATCGCATGCATTTGCACAGTGGCCAGTTCAGCCAGCATATCCGGCACATTTTCCAGCGCAGGCCAGTTAAACTGGATGTTTTGACGGGTCGAAATATGCGCGTAGCCACGGTCATATTCTTTTGCCAAATCAGCCACTTTACGAAGTTGTTTTGAGTTCATCAAACCATAAGGCACGGCAATACGTAACATTGGCGCATAACGCTGTACGTACAGACCATTTTGCAGACGAAGCGGACGATACTCATCTTCAGTGAGTTTACCGGCTAAATAACGTTCCGTTTGGTCACGGAACTGTGCAACACGTTCATTAATCAGTTGCTGATCGAAATCAGTATATAAATACATGGCGTACAGCTAGTAGTTTCTATTATATCGCCGGCAAGGATAGCGAGATTGAACCTATCAATAAAATGCTTTTTATACATATTTCATAGCGGTTTTATTGATAAGCCTGACAAAGTTTCACGGATCTCGGTATTTACAGCACTGGATTAAATTTAAAGTAATAATGATGAAAATCTTCAATTATTATTACTTATTTTCATATAGGAAAAATTTCCTCTCATTTCATTAATAATCTAATTAACACGTTAAGAATATTACCAATTTTGACTTTCTCCCAATTGCTGTCCTACAAACTCATAGCGTATCGTAGAACGTGAAAATTTAATCGGACAAGCCAATTGTGCTTCGGTCTGCTGACTGCTGGATTTGAGTGGCACCTGTACTATCCATCCCCGCTGCTGAGCCAGATCAGAATGTAACGCTTCCTCAAGTCTGAGCACCGGTTCGACACAGACATCCAGCGCGGCAAACAGCATTTGCCATTCAGCTAATGACTTGGTCTTGATTTTATTCTGAATCGCCTGCTTCACCACAGCATGATCTTCAGCGGCATAAGAGGCGCCTTTTTCCAGAAGAATCGGCAGCTCTAAAGCCTGTGCCAGCCCCTGCATAAATTGTGGTTCCAGACTACCAATTGACAAATAACGCCCATCCTGAGTTTCATAATAGTCGTAAAAAGTCCCGCCATTCAGATATCCGGCTTCCGGTCGCTGATGCTGATTGCCGGCCAGACTGGCAGAAGCCGCCAGATTGCTCATCGTCACCACACAATCGGTCATGGAAATATCAATATATTGCCCTTTGCCACTTTGTTGGCGTTCAATCACCGCAGCCAGAATCGCAATCACAGCATGCATGGAACCACCCGCAACATCGGCAACCTGAATTCCCAAGGCAGGTGGACCATTTTCAATCCGGCCACTGTGTCCGGCAATTCCGGATAAAGCCAGATAATTAATGTCGTGCCCTGCCTTATCTTTATATGTGCCAGTTTGGCCATAACCGGTAATGGAACAGTAAATCAATTTTGGATTAATTTCGGTTAAGGTTTGATAATCTAAGCCTAGACGTTGCATCACCCCAGGACGGAATTGCTCAATCACAATGTCATAATCTGCAATCTTGGATTTGACCAGTTCGATATTTGCAGGATCTTTCAAATCCAGTGCAACCGATTGCTTGTTTCGATTCAGATAACTCTGTGAAGTGGCCTGTCCATTGGCAAAGGGTGGCATTAATCGCAACAGGTCCGGTCGGGTCGGTGATTCAATATGCACAACTTCTGCACCTAAATCAGCAAGATATAATGTGGCAAACGGGCCGGGTAAAAGTGTAGAAAAATCTAGGATTTTCAATCCTTTTAATACATATGACATTGGAGTATTTGCTCTACTTATATTGCTTTTTTCAGCATCTTAGGCACATAAATGCATAAAAACAATGTCATGTTCAGCCATTTACCTTGATAGTTTCGGCAATCTAATATGTAAGAAAATGGCAAAGGTATTCTTGTAAATTGCCATTGCTTTATTATTTTTCGTCATTTAGGTCAATTATTAGTGAACATTAAAGAGACTGAAGGATTAAACATGAGTCGTGATACGATCAGTATCCACTTCGTCAATGCAGCCTTATCTGGCGTTAAGCGTCTGGGCATGGATGTCGATACTTTATTGTCTCACGTCGGGATTGAAGCAGAATTGCTGCATCAGCCCAAAGCGCGTATTTCGCCTGAACAATATACCCGCTTTATTAAAATGTTGTGGATGGTGACCCAGGACGAGCATGTCGGCTTTGACAAACAGCAACGCCGTCTGGGTACGTTTGCGATCATGTGCCAGCTGATCATTCATGCCAAAACTCTGGGTGATGCACTGGAACTGTCTTCCCAGTTCTACAAACTCTTTGGTGATGACTGGTCGGTGAGCCTGGAACGCGACAAACACGAAGCACGTCTGGTTCCGCTGATTCCAAATGCGATGGATCCGGATCATTTCATTACTGAAAGCATGCTGATGATCTGGCATGGCTTGGCGTCTTGGCTCATTGAGCGTCGCCTGCCACTGGAACGCGTGCATTTTAGCTACCCTCGTCCAGACCATGCCGATGAATATGATGCCTTATTCTTTGCCCCGGTAATGCAGTTCGATATGCCACGCACCGAGATCACTTTTGCTGCGGATTATCTGGATTTGCCAATTCGCCAGAATGAAGAAACTCTGGAAGAATTTTTGAAAGCAGCGCCGGCCCAACTGCTGGTGAAATTCAAAAATACCAACTCACTGACTTCACGTATTCGTGATGTGCTGAAGAGCCAGATTGGCGAAGAAATGCCAACATTAAACGATGTCGCGTCGATGCTTTATCTATCACCGCAAACCTTGCGCCGCCGTCTGGCAGCCGAAGGCAAAAGCTATCAAGGCGTAAAAGATGCCTTGCGCCGTGATGCAGCAATTCACCTGTTACTTAATCCGGATCTGACCCTTGAAGATGTCGCACAACAGGTCGGTTTCAGTGAAACCAGTACTTTCCACCGTGCCTTCAAGAAATGGACCGGTGTAACCCCGGGTCTGTATCGTCAGTTGCATGGCTATCATTAATCAAGTGGTGCCGCAAAAGAGCATTTAATAATAAAACCAGTTCTCTCCGCCTAAGCCTTAGCTTAGGCTTTTTTATAGCTAAAATTGGCTAAATCGCTCAAATGATCTGACCCGTTCTCGTCATTGCACTTCAAAAATTAAGTATTACACTCGAGTCATTAGAATAATTTTCATCAAATCAATAAAAGGGACATGCTATGAGCGAGGCATATATTATTGACGCCATTCGTACGCCACGCGGAAAAGGCAAAAAAGATGGATCTTTACATCAGGTAAAACCCATTTCATTACTGACTGGCTTACTCAACGAACTTCAGGCACGTCATCAGTTTGACACCTCAAAAGTGGATGATATCGTGCTCGGTTGTGTCACCCCAATTGGTGATCAGGGTTCCGATATTGCCAAAATAGCTGCCATCGCTGCCGGCTGGGACAATGATGTAGCAGGTGTGCAG
The DNA here is from genome assembly GCF_056642055.1 of Acinetobacter sp. 129952. Next base: position 60,649 of record NZ_JBWVSU010000011.1, read on the forward strand.
ATTAACCGTTTTTGTGCTTCCGGCCTGGAAGCTGTCAATCTGGCCGCACAAAAAGTCCGTTCGGGCTGGGAAGATCTGGTTGTTGCAGGTGGAGTCGAATCCATGTCCCGCGTACCGATGGGTTCCGACGGTGGGCCTTGGGCACTGGATCCTGAGACCAATATGGCCTGTGACTTTATTCCGCAAGGTATTGGTGCAGATTTGATTGCCACGATTGACGGTTACAGCCGTGCAGATGTAGATCAATTTGCCGAACAATCACAAAAGAAAGCAGCTGCCGCTCAAGCTAATGGTTATTTCAACCCCTCTGTTATCCCGGTAAAAGACAAAGCTGGTGTAGTAATTCTGGACAAAGACGAATTTATCAAACCGACCACGACCGCAGAAGGCCTGGGCAAACTTAATCCAAGTTTCGCCACTATGGGACAAATGGGCTTTGATGCGATTGCCCTGCAAAAATACCCTGAAGTCGGTGCTGTCAATCATGTGCATCATGCCGGGAATTCTTCAGGCATTGTCGATGGCGCGGCTGTGGTTTTGATCGCATCGGAACAAGCAGTAAAAGAACAAGGTCTGAAGCCACGTGCCAAAGTACTGGCGACGGCACTGGTCGGTGCAGATCCAACCATTATGCTGACCGGCCCTGCCCCGGCTGCTCGTAAGGCCTTGGCGAAAGCCGGTTTAACAATTGATGATATTGACCTGTTTGAAGTCAATGAAGCCTTTGCTGCCGTGGTGATGCGCTTTATCAATGAAATGAAGGTTGATCCTACCAAGGTGAATGTCAACGGCGGTGCAATTGCCATGGGACATCCACTCGGTGCGACTGGAGCCATGATTTTAGGCACTTTGCTGGATGAGCTGGAACGCCAGGGGAAAAAACGTGGATTAGCCACACTTTGCGTGGGTGGCGGTATGGGCATCGCAACCATTATTGAACTGGTATAAGGAGAAAAATAATGAGCGCAATTCAATATCAAAAAAATGAAGATAATATTGTTATTTTAACGTTTGATTCTCCAAACCAGTCTGCAAATACCATGAATGCCGACTTTCGCACGGCACTGGATGAAGTCGTTGCCCAGTTACAAGCAGATGAAGATATTGCCGGGATTATTTTCCGTTCAGCGAAAAAAACTTTCTTTGCTGGCGGCGATCTGGATGAACTGATTCAAGCCACTCCTGAACATGCAACTGAATTCTTCAATATGATTGAAGAGATGAAAGCCAAACTACGCTATATCGAAACTCGCGGTATTCCTGTCGTTGCTGCACTGAATGGTACGGCGCTCGGCGGTGGCTGGGAAATTGCCCTGTGTGCCCATCATCGTATTGCCCTGAATGACCCTAAAAGCAAATTTGGCCTGCCTGAAGTCACACTGGGTTTATTACCAGGTGGCGGTGGTATCGTCCGTAGCATCCGCCTGCTCGGTCTGCAAAATGCCCTTCCTTTATTAATGGAAGGCAAACAGTTTGGAGTCGATAAAGCTAAATCTTTAGGGCTGATTCATGAGGTCGCAGACAGTACCGATGAACTGTTGAAAAAGGCCATTGCCTGGATCAAAGCCAATCCAAAATCTCAGCAGCCATTCGATGTAAAAGGCTATAAAATTCCGGGTGGTAGCCCTTCGACACCAGCAGTTGCCCAGATGCTGGCAATTGCTCCGGCGATGCTACGCGATAAAACCAAAGGCTGCTACCCTGCACCTGAAGCGATCATGTCGGCTGCGGTAGAAGGTGCACAGGTCGATGTCGATACAGCCCTGACCATTGAATCGCGTTACTTTACTTATCTGGCGACCGGTCAAATTTCTAAAAATATGATTGGCACCTTCTGGCATGGTCTGAATGCAATCAAATCCGGTGCCAGTCGCCCTCAAGGTCTTGAAAGGTGGAAAGCCACTAAAGTCGGTATTTTAGGTGCGGGCATGATGGGTGCTGGGATCGCCTATGCCACTGCCAGCAAAGGCATTCCAGTGGTGCTAAAAGACATTTCAATCGAAGCGGCTGAAAAAGGCAAAGCCTATAGCCAGAAACTGCTGGATAAAAAAGTCGCTCAAGGGCGTTTATCAGCCGAGAAACGAGATCAGTTTTTAAGCCTGATTCAAACAACCGCATCTAATGCAGATCTAGCGAGTTGCGACCTGATCATTGAAGCGGTATTTGAAAATCCCGCGCTCAAGGCTCAAGTCACGCAAGAGGCAGAGCAATATCTTGTCAGCAACGGCGTAATGGCTTCGAATACCTCGACCCTGCCGATTACAGAGTTAGCCCAAGCTTCAAAAAATGATCAGAACTTTATCGGCCTGCATTTCTTCAGTCCGGTCGATAAAATGCAGCTAGTGGAAATTATCAAAGGTAAAAATACCTCGCCAGAAACGCTGGCCAAAGCTTTCGATTTCGTGCAGCAAATTGGCAAATTACCGATTGTGGTGAATGACAGCCGTGGCTTCTTTACCAGCCGCGTGTTTGGCACCTTTGTACAGGAAGGCTTGCGTCTGCTGGCAGAAGGCGTACATCCGGCACGAATTGAAATGGCAGCTCTCAAAGCCGGTATGCCGGTAGGCCCGTTGGCGATTCAGGATGAAGTGTCCTTGACCCTGTCTGAACATGTGGCCAATGAAAGATACAAAGCTTTAGAAGCAGAAGGTCAGATCATCACTAAATCACCCGCTGATGACGTGATTCACAGTATGATTCACGAATTTAACCGTAAAGGTAAGGCTGTAGGCGCAGGTTTTTATGATTATCCGGCCGATGCCAAAAAACAGCTCTGGTCTGGTCTCAGCCACTGGAAAAAAGACAACGATATTTCTGAACAGGAAATGATTGACCGCTTCCTGTTTGTACAGGCACTAGATACCGTGCGCTGTCTGGAAGAAGGTGTTTTGGAATCTGTGGTCGATGCCAATGTCGGTTCCATTTTTGGTATTGGCTTTGCCGCTTGGACAGGTGGTGCAGTACAATTCTTGAATCAGTATGGTTTAGCCAAAGCCGTGACCCGTGCCAAAGTACTTGAAAATAAATATGGCGAACGCTTCAAAGCCCCACAACTCCTCAAAGATCGCGCAGCACACGCCCAGCCGATTCAATAACTTGAGCACTTAAATAAAAGAGGAACGTGTTTCCTCTTTTTTATCTTCTGGATTTGCTTCATGCACTGGATAGACTCATCTGATGACAGATTTCGATCTGCTTTTTGATCAATTTATGTTATAAAGTTACATAAGTTTGATATCCACGTGGGTAAGACCTATGACTGATCACAGTTCACCTGAAAAATCTCCTTGGGGTTGGAAAGCACTTATCATCTTCTGTATTTTAGGTGGATTATTCATGCTTATTTTTTGGCTCGCGATAAGTAATGAACCAGATTACATGCCAAGCCAGCAAAATAAACAAACTACCCAGCAACACGCTTTTAAAAATGCGCCTACGATGTCTCCAGAAGCCATTGCCAAAGCGGAAGCGGATCGTGAAGCACGTGAAGCTGCCAATGTGGCTCCTACAGATACGACAGCCGCTGAACACAATATGTCAGCTGAAGAACATGCCAACATGGATAATGCCGAGCACAGCTCAAATGCAGCACATGGCCACTAATTCAGATTCAGTCTATGCATAAAAAAGCGAGGTCAATGCCTCGCTTTTTCGTATTTGAATGAATGATCAATTAAAGCTTTAAATACATATCAATATGCGGAATTCCACAATCCAGATATTTCTCGCCTTGAACTTCAAATCCCAGCGCTTGATAGAAGCCGATGGCATGCACTTGCGAAGAGAGTTTAACGAATTCACGCTGCTCTGCACGCGCATAGTTAATCACTGCCTGCATCAAGCGCTGACCAACACCTAAACCACGTGCTGTGGTTAGGACTGCAACCCGACCGATACTGTTATTTGACAATAACCGTGCTGTGGCAATCGCCTGATCCTGCTGAAAAACAATAAAATGTACAGCAACCGCATCCTCAGCATCCCATTCGTCTTCTGCTGCGATATTCTGTTCTTGGATAAACACGGCTTCACGAATCGCTTTGGCATGCTCAGCCAAATCCTTCCAGCTCCCGGATACTATTTTCAGCTCTGGATTTTTTAGCATTTAGATCCAATTCCCTGTTGGTCCCACTGATCATTGAGCAACAATTCCAGTGAATGTTTCTGGATTCCATACATCTCTTTCAAGGCCTGAATTTGTGCCAGAACCGCCTGATCGGGGTATTGATAGTCTTTGCGTTTTGTTGCCAGAATCATTTTATTTTTACTAGTATGTTCCAGCGCCACAAACTCAAAAACCTTGGTTTCATAACCATAAGCTTTGAGCAATAAAGCACGAATGGTATCGGTCAGCATTTCTGCCTGTTGTCCGGCATGAATACCAAACTGCAACATCGGACTGAGTACTTTTGGCGCCTGTAACTGCGGACGCAATTCCTTGTGGCAACACGGCGCGCACATGATTATCTGCGCATTCAAGCGAATGCCACTATGAATCGCAAAATCTGTTGCTACATCACAGGCATGCAAGGCAATCATCACATCCAGCCTTTCTGGCGCATAAGTACGCACATCCCCCTGGAAAAAGTCCAACTGATCAAAACCGGATTGCTGCGCGACATTCTGGCAGAACTCGACCATTTTTGGATTAAGCTCTACCCCGGTGACATACGGCGTTTGACCATGTTTTTGCATATAGTCATATAAAGCACAGGTCAGATAGCCTTTACCCGAACCAAAATCCACCACACGCAGGCCTTCAGCCTGTGGCTTAATCTGTGCCAATGCACCTGAGAAAATTTCCACAAACTTATTAATCTGCTTCCATTTACGCGCCATGCTCGGAATGATTTGCGCTTTTTGATCGGTAATACCGAGATGCTGGAGAAAGATACTGTCCTGATCGACAAAACGTTGTTTAATCCGGTCATGACCTTGTTCCGCAGGCTTCACCTGATTCATCGCTGCTTTATTTTTACTGCGTGTCAACATGGCTTTTTTCTTGTTTTTTTTCAGCTGTAATTCTTCATCGACGGTCATCAGATTGGCCTGTTTGCAACACGCCAGTAGTGAAGTAACCTGGAATAATGCTTCATCTAAAGGATAATTTTTGGTGACATCCTGGGTCTTGTAACGATACAAGCAGCTCAATACGCGCTGTTCATTTAATGGAATGACTCGCAAGGTCATTTTCTCTAAATCCTGCAGTTCACCTTTATACTGGCTTAAGATCAGGCGATCAAATTGATCCCTTTCAACAGCTTGCTGAAAGGTGTCCAAGAATTGCTGTTCCTGATCTGAGAGAGTTGTCAACGTTGACATAGATAAAACCTGAAATGAATTGCGCATCAAGTTTAAATCTTCTTAACCTAAAAGCAAAATTGAATTACTATACAAGTGTATATTTGAAGAAGAATGACAATCATGCAGAATGCTCCACTGGTTCCAGATTATGATCAAAATGAGGAACGAATTAACTATATTAGTCATGGTGTAGGTGCCGGACTGTCCATTGTTGCTGGTATTCTTTTGATTATTAAAGGGTCTTACCTGAGTACTGGACAATGGATTGGACTGTGGGTTTATGCGCTGAGCATGATTCTGTTATTTTCTGCTTCTATGCTCTATCACATGGCCACTGCGGCAGACCGCCGTTATTTTTATAAAAAAGTCGATCATACCGCGATATATTATTTAATCGCCGGAACCTATACCCCTTTCCTGTCAATTGCCATTCCGACCGCCAAAGCCCAGTATTTATTGATTGCGCTGTGGGTGATTGCCCTTCTTGGCACACTTTTCAAGTTCGTTTTCATTCATCGTTTCCAGAAACTTTCTTTGGCGGCTTATCTGGCCATGGGCTGGCTGGCGCTGCTGGTGATTGATGACATGCAGCAATATTTAAGTGCTCAATCTTTAACCTTTCTCATCATTGGTGGACTCGCTTATACCGTGGGTGCATTGTTTTACGCTTTAAAAAGAGTAAGATATACCCACGCTATCTGGCACATATTTGTATTGATAGGCGCAGGATCACATTTTCTGTCTATCTATCTTTACGTGATTTAATCATCTCCTTTTTCATTTCAGTGACCCTGAGCGAGTTGAAGCGAGAAGATTGCAGTTGTTTTTTTAAAAAATTACGCCTTTTTTAAAAAGATTACGCTTTTAAAACTAAGTTTTTTTATTTTTAGTAAGTGTAAGGTTTTCCATGGCGTCGTCTAATTCTGCTGCTCAGCCAGCACAAAATTCAAAATTTCGCGTTTTAACAGCAAGCTTGGTAGGCACCACAATCGAATTCTTCGATTTTTATATTTATGCCACCGCTGCTGTCATTATTTTTCCGTATCTGTTCTTCCCTACTAGTACAGATCCAATGACCGCAACCATTCAGTCTCTTGCGACTTTTGCCATTGCATTTATTGCCCGTCCGATTGGTGCAGCATTATTTGGTCATTTAGGTGACCGGATCGGACGAAAAGCCACCTTGGTTGCAGCTTTGCTAACTATGGGGATTTCAACCGTTGCGATTGGCCTGTTACCAACTTATGCGCAAATCGGAATTGCTGCGCCATTGTTACTTGCACTGTGCCGTTTAGGTCAGGGCTTGGGTCTAGGTGGTGAATGGTCAGGTGCTGTACTTCTTGCAACTGAAAATGCCCCTGAAGGCAAGCGTGCCTGGTATGGCATGTTCCCGCAACTGGGTGCTCCAATCGGCTTTATTCTGGCAACAGGTTCTTTCCTGACGCTTGGCGCTTTCATGTCTGAAGCTGACTTTATGGCTTGGGGCTGGCGTATTCCGTTTATCTCAAGTGCCTTGTTGGTAATTGTCGGTTTATGGATTCGTCTAAAATTGCATGAAACACCTGCTTTCCAGAAAGTACTAGATAAACAAAAAGAGGTGAATGTTCCTTTTGTTCAGGTATTCAAAAAGCATTCTCGTATGCTGGTTCTGGGTACGATTGCTGCAATCTGTACATTCGTTGTGTTCTATCTTACTACGGTATTTGCATTGCAATGGGGAACCAAACAACTCGGTTATTCTCGTGAAGAATTCCTGCAATTGCAGTTAGTTGCAACCCTATGTTTTGCTGCATTTATCCCACTTTCAGCAGTATTGGCCGAGAAATTTGGCCGTAAGACTACTTCGATTGCGGTATGTGTCATTTCTGCGATCTTCGGTATCTTCTTTGCAGATATGCTTGAATCTGGCAGCACCTTGGTGGTGTTCCTGTTCTTGTGTATTGGTCTGGCGATTATGGGCTTAACTTATGGGCCAATCGGTACTGTATTGTCTGAAATCTTCCCGACTTCAGTACGTTACACGGGTTCTGCATTGACCTTTAACTTGGCAGGCATTTTCGGCGCATCATTTGCACCGTTAATCGCAACCAAGCTGGCAACAGCCTATGGTTTGTCTGCAGTCGGTTATTACCTGACCGCAGCATCTATCCTATCGCTTGTCGCGTTTTTGCTGATTCGTGAAACCAAGAATGATGATGTAAATAATCAGATCTAAGATTTTAGATTGATTCAAAAGCCAGCACTTGATGCTGGCTTTTTTTATCATTTCACAACAAAACTCGGCTACTTATCTCGTTAAATTTGCTCAACAATCAAATGAACTCAATTTAAAAAAATGAGGCAAGGCCATGCAGGATCTTATTGAATACCTCTCGCAGGAGCAGTTGGTCAATATCATTATTTTGCTGGAAGATGATAAAAAATTAGAAGCTGTTCGCTATATCACCGAGAATACACCCTTGGATGAAGCTCAGGCGCTGCAAGTGATTGATGAAATTGTGCGGGAACATGATGTGGTCATGAAGCATGAAAGTACCGGTCCACGCTTTAGTGATGATGCCGGTGATATCGACCTGGTGACACCGCCACTGGAAATCCCCACCCATCCTAGTTTGAGCACATCCACAGAAGCTGAAATCACTGCGCAACAATTACGTGAAAATGTGCCAACCCGAAAAATCGAAAAGAAAATCTGGATGATGGCAGCCGTCGCAGTCGTGTTATTGATTCTGGTCTGGATCATCAGTTAACGCGGTACAGAATGCCGGCTGAATTTAAATCAGTTCAATAATATCAATGGTAGGCGGCACCCGGAAACGGAAAGGTACACCGACCAAACCGGTACCGACAGTCACGAACACATCTGCATGTTCATGACGGTACATGCCCTTTTTATGTCCCAAAATTGAAACCTTTTTCATGACGTAATCGGTCAGCCAAGGCAGCTCCACCTGTCCGCCATGGGTATGCCCGGACAGCATTAAAGGACGTGTCGGCAGTTTCGGAATCATATCGACCGTATCCGGGTTATGCGAAAGAATGACCCAAGGCTTGTCCTGAGGCAAGTCTGGCAAACTGCGCATGTCGGCTTTTCCAGCCCAGAGATCACCCACGCCCAAAAGTCGGAATTCATCAAATTCGACAATTTGACCTTCAATATCCATGACCTGATTGACTTGTAGTGCATAGTGCAACAGTTCCCGAATCGGCGGTCCGGGATATTGTTCGTCATGATTGCCATTGACCGAATAGACCGGAGCGTGAATCTCTTTTAAAACCGCCAGTTCCTGTGCCAGTTTATTTTCTGGCTCGTAAGTCCAGTCGCCAGCAACCACCACCAAATCAGGTTGAATATGATTTAATTTGTGTACAATTTGTCGCAACTGCCGCTCATGGCCCGAAAACAGACCGATATGCAAATCTGCAATCAGGGCGATTTTTACTGGCTGCTTTAAACGTTTATCTGCATTGATCTGATATTTTGTCGTTTTCACTTGAATTAGATGCGGCTCGATAAAGCGTGCATAAGTCAAAACCCCACTGAGTAAAAATACAAAAATGGCTTCATGCAGTGAATAATAACCTGTCCATCCAGCATAAATACTGAAGAAAACCAAAGGGATTAATAAATAGGCAAGATAAAACGCCAGCAAATGACCAAAAGCTTTAAAGGGATGAATGGTTTCGGTACGTGATTGGCTCGACCATGCCTGAGCCACAGCCCAGATGGCTAAAATCGCCATTCCCAAGTAAAAATAAAACAGTACGGAATTCGAATCCCACATAAATTGGCCTTATTCAGTCGAGCAGCAGATTACTGGCTTTATATTTATCTTTTCATAGCTGGCAATTATACTCAATTCTAATTTTTCATTCTTCGACTTATATGGCCACTGCTCCCCGCGATCAAGTTCATCTTCAATCCTCAGGTTTTATGCGCACTCATCGCTATAAAGCCGGCATTTTACTGAGCTGTAGCCTGGTACTGGGTCTGCCTGCATGTAGCACCTTACCCAAGCAAACCGAACAGCCAAGCCAGATGGCATTTGAAACGGATACATCGCAAACCAGCCTGGCACAAATTGTTGAACCTTTACGTGATCAGAACATCGGGTTGACTGGTTATCGCGTGCTATATGATCCGCTTGAAGCACTGGCTGCGCGGATTCAGCTGATTAATAAAGCGGAACGTAGTCTGGATCTGCAATATTACATCTGGGATAACGACCGGATCGGTTCCCTCGCCCTGCATGCGATTATTCAGGCAGCAGATCGTGGCGTAAAAGTGCGCCTGCTGATGGATGACAATAATGCCAAGAAAATGGAAGGGATTTATCTGGCCTTAAACCAGCATCAAAATATCGATGTCAAACTGTATAATCCCTATCGCTTTCGTAAATACCGCGCCATGGACATGGTGCTGGATTTAAAGCGCATTAACCGCCGCATGCACAATAAAAGCTTTATTGCCGATAACCAGATTGCCTTGATTGGCGGGCGCAATATGAGTAACCAGTATTATAATGTCAGTGAAAGCTATCAGTTCTCTGATGTCGATGTGATGCTGGTCGGTGCAGCATCGGATGAAATCATTCATTCCTTCGATGAATACTGGAATGATGATTATGCCTATCCGGTGCAAGAGGTTGTGAATCCACGGCATCATGCTTTACGTTTTCCAAGCTTAAAACAGCAGCTAGAAACCCATAGTCAGGATCCAGCGACTCAAAATTATCTGGATCTGGCCAATCGTTCCAGAGCCTTTGACCAATGGCTGGAACAAAACATTCAGCTGGATTGGGTGGAAGCCGAAGTAGTCAAAGACCCACCGAGCAAAATCAAAGCCAAAGCCAAAACCGAAGAACATCTCAATTTCCAGTTATTACAGCGTCTGGAAAAACCTGAACAAAGTGTCGATATTGTCTCTGCCTATTTCGTTCCGGAAAAAATTGGTGCAGACCGTTTAAAGAAACTGGCGAATGAAAATATCAAGGTTCGCGTCCTGACCAATTCTTTTAAGGCCAACGACGTTGCTGTGGTGCATGCCTTTTATGCCAAATATCGTCAGGATCTATTGGAAAATGGGGTTCAGCTGTATGAGTTCTTGGCAGCACCAGAAGCTAATCACCTAAATGCTAATACAGAGGAAATTTCGAAAAAAGCCAAAGTTAGCCTGAAAGGATTGAGTCGTTCCAGCCTGCATGCCAAGTTGATGGCACTAGATCAAAAACAGGTGTTTATTGGTTCTTTTAACTTTGATCCGCGTTCAGCCTATTTGAATACTGAAATTGGTGTGTTGCTGAACAGTCCGTCTTTAGCACGTGCAGTACACGACACCATGGACAAAAATTTAAGCAAATATGCGTATAAACTGGTGCTCGATGCGAATCAGAACATTAACTGGAAAATCAAGAAAGCCAATGGTGACGTTCAAACGTTTACCAAAGAACCAAAAATGAAATGGTATCAGAAAGCTAGCCTTAAACTGGTGTCTTGGCTGCCAATTGAAGGTTTTATGTAAGCTGGATTCTTTGAACAGAAACCATAAAAAAGCCTCTTATTGAGGCTTTTTTAATACCCGTGACTGAAGTTCAACCAGGCCAGTCTGCATTTTTTCCTGGACCACACGGGTGAGGCTTTCAACCGTATGCCCTTCAGTGGCAATTGCAGGTAAAGCCACTAAATGTGCAATGACTTGCGGCATTTCCAGTACTTTTTTGACATGGGCGGCAAAACTGATGTCATTGACAAACGGCGCAACCATATCGAGTTCGCCCTGCTGATTCACATAACAAATCAGACAGATTTGTACAGGACGCTGCGCTTCAATCGCGGCGCCTAAAATCCGGCCATGCACTTTTTTGATGGCTCGCCCATCAGAAGTCGTCGCTTCAGGAAAGAACAGCACCGGAATATTCTGTTTCAGGAAACCGGTAATTTGTTCACGAATCCTGACGGAATCCCCTGAACCACGTTTAATAAATAAGGTACCCCCACCCTTGGCCAATTTGCCTAAAATCGGCCAGTTCTCAATTTCTGCTTTTGCCAGAAAAAATACCCGCGCCCCTGAACCCAGAACTGCAATATCCAGCCATGACACGTGATTACTGACCCATAAGGCGGGTTCACGCGGAATCTCGCCATGCACCTGCACTTCGATATTGAATACTTTGCATAACTGACGGCAAAAATGTTGCACATAGCGCGTATTGGTCGGGTTATTCGGATTTTTATATAAGCCATGACGAAAAACCAAGTAAAACCCTTCACTAATGGTAGCCAATGAAGCTGTGATTTTCCGGCTATACAGGAAAAACTTGGCCAAGCCTTCGATATCTGGAGTCTGGTTTTGTACAGTTGAGTTCATAAAAACGTCATTAAATCCTAAGCGAGATACAGGGAATATCCACGAATTAAACTCATTCTATACTGTTCATTCGTAACTTGCATTGATAATAAAAATCGACCAATAACATCTATATCTTCAATTTTAATTGGATTAAAAAATCATTCAAACTAAAACTATCGAAATATTAGATTGAAAAGGATCGTAGCCATGCCAGATCAAACCCAGCCCGCGAACGACACACCTCAACCTTTACAAGTGCTCAAATATATTTTGGGCGGCACTTTCATCTATGCCGTGGTACTGGTAACACTTGCACAACTGTTTATCAGCGTACTCTAAACCAAAGCCGCGCTAATTCAGTATCTGCACAGCCCTTTTTCAACTACACTAAAGTTTTCAAGTGGAGATTGGCCTGAGTGGAATATTTACAACAACATCGAGGGAAAGAGCGCGTCATTCTGGTGAGTGTCAGCGTACAGATGCTGGATGACCTTGATGCTGAAGAGTTTCGTTTGCTGGCACAGTCTGCAGATGCTGAAATTCTGGAACATATTTATGCTCAGCGGGTGAAACCCGATGCCAAATTTTTTATCGGCTCCGGCAAGGCAGAAGAAATTGCTGAACGTGTTGAGGAACTGGATGCCAATCTGGTTATTTTTGACCATGCCCTAACCCCAGCCCAAGCCCGAAATCTGGAACAGGTGATCAAATGCCGTGTGGTCGATCGTACTGAACTGATTCTAGATATTTTTGCCCAGCGTGCCCGTACCTATGAAGGTAAGCTGCAAGTCGAACTGGCACAGCTGCAACATTTATCTTCACGTTTAATTCGTAGTCGTGGCAATCTCGACAGCCAGAAAGGCGGGATTGGTTTACGTGGCCCGGGTGAAACCCTGCTTGAAACAGACCGCCGTTTGCTGCGTATCCGTATGGGACAGCTCAAGGCACGCATTGATAAAGTCCGCCAGACCCGGATGCAAGGTCGTGTGGCTCGTCAAAAAGCGGCTGTGCCGACGGTATCTTTGGTGGGTTATACCAATGCTGGTAAGTCTACCCTGTTTAATTTACTCGCCAACAGCGATGTCTATGCAGCCGATCAGCTGTTTGCCACTTTGGACCCTACTCTACGGCGTCTGGAATGGGATGGGATTGGCAATCTGGTACTGGCCGATACGGTCGGTTTTGTCCGTAATCTTTCACATTCTCTGGTGGAATCCTTTAAAGCAACTTTGGAGGAAACCGTAGAAGCCACGCTGTTACTGCATGTCATTGATTCAAGTAGCCCAGAAATGCTGGAGCAAATTGAAGCTGTAGAAAAAGTGCTGAAAGAAATTGGAGCCGATGTTTCGATCCTGCAGGTTTACAATAAAATTGACTGTAGCGGTGAAGAAGCCAAAATTATTTATCGACGTCCAGGTGAACCGGAACGGGTCTATGTTTCGGCACATAGTGGCGAAGGTATCGACCTGCTGCGTAAAGCGGTACATGAGTCCTTGATGGGGCAACTACAGTCCTTCGATTTAATCCTGAAACCCGCTTATGGCAAGCTGCGTAACCAGCTCTATGGTTTGAATGTGATCCAGTCTGAACATTATGATGATGAAGGCCAGTTGCATCTGCATATTCGAATTGCCCCACAGAAACTGGAACAGTTGATTAAACAGGCGCATTTACCTGTAGATGAAATTCTAGGCAAACAGGCGCAGCAATTTCAGCGTCCACTGGAAGCGTTTGAAATCCAGTCAAAGATCGAGTAAAACTTGATAAGTAAACTTATTAATATTAATGATCATAGCAATGAACTGGATAAAACGAATAGATTGGCCAGCATGGATCGGCACCCTGTTACTGATTATTGTCTTTCGGGAAGCTTCGGTCTGGTTAATGACCCAACTGAATCATCCTGAATTAGGCAATCTGGTCGGGTTATTGAGCCTTTTAATTGCGCTGTTTACCTGGCGCTACTTTGGCAAACTCCCCGCTCGCCTCGTGGATACCAATAACAAATTAATGAAGGAAAGCGCCTTTGCTTTCCTGCCGGTCAGTGCAGGTGCACTGATGATGCTGGTACATATGGGCCAGAAAATTCCGGCCTTTCTGTTCATCATGTTTTTCAGCACCCTGATTCCTTTATGGATTTACGCCAAAATGGCCAAGCGCTGGTTATAGGAGTTCTGCATGTTATCTATTTTGTATGGCTTTGCGGTTACGCTCAGCGCCTATCTGATTGCCAAACCCTGTAACCGGTTCATTCCGCAAATTCCCGTCATCGTGTTCAGCATGTTCTTTGTGCTGGCGATTTTATTTGTGCTGGGCATTCCCTATGAAAATTACATGGATGAAGTTAATCCGCTTTTCAACCATTTACTCGGCTATGTGACCGTCGCCCTGGCTATCCCTCTGGCCGCGATGCGCTACGATGACTTGCCGCTCAAAGCCATTATCGGCATTTTGGTTTTTGCCAGTATCAGTGCTGTCGCCTTGCCGATGGGACTGGCTTATCTGCTGCATATGTCCTCTGCAGACATTATGGCGTTTGCTACCCGTGCCGTGACTACTCCAATTGCGATTAATATTGCCACCCTGCTGGATGCACCCATCAGCATGGTGATTCTGATTGTGATTCTTTCTGGCGTGATTGGTGCAGCCTTTTCGCCATTTATTCTCAAACATATTAATGATGAGCGCGCTTCTGGACTGGCTTTAGGACTGGCCGCACATGCTATTGGTACAGCTCAGGCCTGGCAGCGTGGCAGTATTGCAGGACGTTATGCCGCATTTGGTATGGCCGTCAATGCAGTCTTTACCGCGGTCTGGTTGCCTACGTTTATACTTTATTTGCAAAAAATGTGACTAGTGAATCAAATTAATCATTTGTTTTATGTGGTAATCGTTCTTACTATAGAGTAAGAACTCTAATCCAACCTAGGAACAGATATATGAAAAAGGTTCAATTCTTTTCAACTTTACTTTTAGCCTCTTTCAGCCATCTGGCTTTGGCCTCTGACCTTTCAGGGACATGGAGAAATATTGACGACAAAACTGGTTCACCTAAAGCATTCCTGGAAATTCGTGAGACGGCTTCCGGCGTCTATGCTGCCAAGATCACAAAAATCACCCCTCGTCCTGGATATACTCCGAAAGAAAATTGTGTGTCCTGTCCCGCACCTTATACCAATAAACCTATTCTTGGTCTGGATGTACTCACTGGCTTAAAGCACGTCGGCAATAACAGTTTTGCTCAAGGCAAGCTGCTTGATCCATTATCAGGGAATCTTTATAACACCAAAGCAAAATTAAGTGCTAATGGGAAACGTCTGATCCTACGCGGCTATATCGGCGTTTCAGCACTAGGCCGTAGTCAAACCTGGATTAAGCAGGATTAATTCCTGCTTTATTAAATAAAATGTGACGGGGTTATGCTTTAGTAGATAGAAGCTTGCATTTTAATGCATTAGGTTGTATGAATATTAAACATATGCTTTTTTCATGCAATATAGATTATGAAAGTGTATTAACGTAGTTTGCATCAGCATTCACCACATGGAATTAGGTGAATGTTTATAAAAAAATAAGGATAAGGATATCGAATGTATAAAATCGCACTTTTAACTGTTTTTTCAGCTTCTTTATTCACTAGCTCTCTGGCCTTTGCACAGGAGTTATCTGGTCTCTGGCAACAGATTGATGATAAAACCGGCTCACCTAAAGCATTGATTGAAATGAAAACGCAGGCTGATGGCTCCTATACCGGAACGATTACTAAAGTCACACCTCGCCCAGGTTATACACCACGGGAAAAATGTGTCAAATGTCCACCACCTTATACCGATAAACCGATTTTGGGGTTAGACGTCATTAAAGGACTGAAACCCACCAACAAAAATAACTATGCACATGGCCGGGTACTCGATCCACTCACTGGCAAAATTTATGATTTAAAAGGGCGGATTTCTGCCAATGGGAAACGACTGACTTTACGTGGATATATCGGGATCTCTGCGATTGGTCGCACACAAACCTGGATTCGCCAGGATTAATAAAAACAGCACTTTTGTGTTGGGGATATTTTATTCATCTATAAAAAAGGCATAAATATAATGAAACAAACTAAATTAGGATTAATGTTCATCGCTGCACTGATGACTGGGACTGCTTATGCACAGGATCTGACGGGCATCTGGCAGCAAATTGATGATAAAACCGGCTCACCAAAAGCGATTATTGAAATTCGTCAAAATGATAATGGGACTTTTGCTGGAAAAATTATCAAAGTGACTCCACGTCCAGGCTATACTCCACAAAAGACCTGCAATAAATGTCCCGCGCCTTATACCAATCAGCCGATCATGGGCATGGATGTATTGACTGGTTTAAAACATGTGGAAGGCACCAACAATTATGAAAAAGGTAAAGTGATTGATCCATTGGCAGGTAAAGTTTATGACGCTCGAGTGCGTCTAAATGCCAATGGTAAACGTTTAACCTTGCGTGGTTATGTGGGTGTGTCCGCTTTAGGCCGTAGCCAGACCTGGATTCGCCAAGATTAATACCTAATTCTCATTATTCAAAAAAGCTGCCAAATTGGCAGCTTTTTTTTAGTGTATCAACTCTATAGTATGCAGATAAGTGTTGACTATTTTAGTAAGATTTCTAACATGAGCGGGCGATGATAAAAATTCTTTGGAATGACTCTCTATGTTTAAAAAAATATTACTTGCCGCGCTTACAGCAGGATGTATGACCAATCTTTGGGCAGACGATATTACCGGGACCTGGCAACAAATTGATGATAAAACGGGAGCGGCTAAAGCGATTATCGTTATTAGCAAAGAAGCAAATAATACCTATTCAGGCAAAATTGTAAAAATCACGCCTCGCCCAGATTATAATCCACGTGAAAAATGCAATAACTGCCCTGCACCTTATACCAATCAGCCTATTTTAGGCATGACCATTTTAAAAGGCCTAAAACTGGTTGAAGGCACCAAGAACTATGACAAAGGTCGTATTATCGACCCATTGGCAGGTAAAATTTATGATGCAAAAATGCGTTTAAACAATACCGGTAAACGTTTAACCTTACGTGCCAGCATTGGCGTTTCAGTTCTAGGCCGTAACCAGACCTGGATTCGAGCAGACTAAATTTTAAAACTAAAAAAGCCACGTAATCACGTGGCTTTTTTAATAGCTTTACTTACATCACCGGATTATCTACTGCAAACATCTGCTGATCTTCTAGGCGGAATGCCATCAGTTGATTGCCCCAGACACAACCGCCATCTACATTCTGAATCTTGTTCGAAATGGTTTTACCGTTCAAAGCGGCCCAGTGACCAAACAGGATCTGATGACTTTTCGCAGCCTGTGATTCAAACTCAAACCAAGGTTTAAAACCTTCCGGCATTGGATCATCCAGCGCATCTTTAAAGCTGTATTCCAGACGTCCCTCTACATCGGTTAAACGCATACGGGTCAAGTAATTCACGATACAGCGAATACGTTCATGGCCTTGTAGCTGATCCGACCAGAGTGCTGGTTCTTTCCCAAACATTTCTTTCAGGAAATCATCCAGCACCTCAAGGTCATCATGAGCAATGATTGCTTCAACTTCTTGTGCCAATTGAGCAGTTTTTTCTGCACTCCAGATATTCGGGATCCCAGCATGCGTCAGAACAGTCTGCTCATTTGGAAATAGACACATTGGCTGTTTGCGCAGCCAGTCAATCAAGTCATCACTGTCGATCGCATCAATCACATCACGGACATTGTCTTTTTCTTTCACCGGTTTGATGCCGCGGGCATAAGCCAGCAAAGTCAAATCATGATTTCCCAAGACCGTCGCAGCCGCACCTTGCTCAGCCAGCTTTTTGATAAACCGCAATGCTGCAATTGAGTTTTCACCACGTGCAACCAAATCTCCGGCAAACCAGATAAAATCCCGATCTGCATCAAACTTGATTTCTTTAAGCAAAGCTTTCAAAGCCTCAAAACAGCCTTGAACATCCCCAATCACATAATTATATCGAGCAGTGCGATTCATCGTAATTTAAGCCACCATTTGATCTGAAAGTGCAACAAACTGTTCAAGTGTCAGTGTTTCTGGACGTGCCATCGGATCAACACCCGCTTTTTCAAAACCCTCTTCAACCAGCATACCCTTCAAGCTGTTACGCAGAGTTTTACGACGCTGGGTAAATACATGCGATACCAGTCGTGTCAGAGCTTTTTCATTCTTCGCCACAATCGGTTTAACTTTATAAGGCTCTAAACGGAATACCGCTGAGGTCACTTTTGGTGGCGGATTAAAAGATCCAGGTGGCACTTCGAACAGGAAAGTCGGTTTACAGAAATATTGAATCATCACCGACAGACGGCCATATTCTTTGGTATTGGGTGATGCGGTAATGCGGTCTACCACTTCTTTTTGCAGCATGAAATGCATGTCTTGCACTTTGTCACCAAATTCCAAGAGATGGAATAACAGTGGCGTTGAAATATTATAGGGCAAGTTACCGACCACACGTAATGGACGATCTTCCTGGAACAACTGAGAATAATCGTATCTCAATGCATCGGCTTCAATAATGGTTAAACGTTCAGGATGCGGCACACGACCCGGCAGGCCAGCAGCCAGATCACGATCCAGCTCAAGTACGGTTAAGGCATCACATTCACCAATTAAAGGTGAAGTCAAAGCGGCCAGACCCGGGCCAATTTCTAGAATGTTCTGACCTGGACGCGGATTGACTGAGCGTACAATTTTGGCAATGACACGCTGGTCATGTAAAAAGTTTTGACCAAATCTTTTTCGAGCCTGATGCCCTTCATCTTTTGGGTTTAAGGCATTAATTTGATACATAAAAACATTTCCAACGTGAGTGATGAACAATAATCAGTGGCGCGCCAGATCGAGGGCTAAATCGACAGCAACGTGCAGGCTGGAACTTTTCGCAAGTCCCGTCCCCGCAAGGGAGAGTGCTGTGCCATGATCAACAGAAGTTCGAATAAACGGTAAGCCGAGGGTAATATTAATGGCTTCACCAAAGCCCTGTGATTTTAACACAGGTAAGCCCTGATCGTGATACATCGCCAGAACAGCATCAGCATCTTTTAGGTTTTCTGGAGTAAATAAAGTATCAGCAGGTAGGCTTAAACTCATGTTGATACCTTGGGCACGATAGCTTTCGAGTACCGGATTGATCACTTCAATTTCTTCCATCCCCAAATAACCGCCCTCCCCGGCATGCGGATTTAAACCGCAAACCAGTATATTCGGCTGTTCAATCTTGAATTTGGATTTCAGGTCGTGAATCAGAATATCAATCACCTGATGCAAGCGTTCAGGCGTAATCGCATCTGCCACGGCACGAAGCGGAAGATGGGTAGTGGCCAAGGCCACGCGTAAAGTTTTGGTGGCCAGCATCATGACTACACGTGGAACACCAGCAAATTCCTGGTAATACTCGGTATGACCACTAAAAGAAATGCCCGCTTCATTTATCACGGACTTTTGTACAGGCGCAGTCGCGACGCCGACACTTTTTCCTGACATGGCATAGTCTGCGGATCGACGCAGTTGCTCCAGTACATAAGCCGCATTGTTCGGATTCAGCTCACCCAATACGACGTCTTGCTGCACGGGAACATGCTCTACAAATAGCTGACCGATGCCTGAAGATGACTCCTGTCCTTGATATTCAATCAGCTCAACCGATAATTTGAGTACCTGAGCACGTTGCTTGAGCATATGAATATCCGCCAATACCACAATTGGGCGCTCATCAACACGATCTGCAAGACTCAGGCAAATATCAGGACCAATTCCGGCAGGTTCCCCACTGGTGACATATAAAGGCAGCATCATCTTCTCAATTTGGCAAAGCTGAGAAATATTATAACCCGATCACGCCTACGCTGTAGTAATCATTGCAAAGAGTACTTATAAATCAATATTTTGATACCATTGAAACTATGGTTACAAATATAGTTGCAGTTTTTGTAGCATATAAAGGCTTAGGTCTTTCTTTCACCAGGGAGATTAGATAAAATACAGCGCTTGAAATTTTAATTTTCATTTGTGATTCTTCACGTATTCGTTTAGAATCGCGTCTCCTTTAGTTTGGACAGATTCCATAGTCCAAACCAACTATAATAGGTAGTGGTTTAATGAAAACTCTCAGCGCTAAGCCAGCTGAAGTTCAACACGACTGGTACGTTGTTGATGCTTCTGGCAAAACTTTAGGTCGCCTTGCGACTGAAATCGCTCGTCGTTTACGCGGTAAGCATAAAACTTCTTATACTCCTCACGTTGACACTGGCGACTACATCGTTGTTATCAATGCTGAAGAAATCACTGTGACTGGTAAAAAGTCACAAGATAAGAAATACTATCGCCACACTGGTTTCCCTGGTGGTATCCGTGAGACTAACTTTGAAAAGTTAATCGCTCACAAACCAGAAGCAGTTCTAGAAAAAGCTGTTAAAGGTATGTTACCTAAAGGTCCTCTTGGTTATGCAATGATCAAGAAAATGAAAGTGTATGCAGGTACTGAGCATCCACACGCTGCTCAACAGCCACAAGTTTTGGACATCTAAGGGATAACAGCACATGGCTACTAATTATGGTACAGGTCGCCGTAAGACCGCAACTGCACGTGTTTTCCTATCAGCTGGTACTGGTAAACTCGTAATTAACAACCGTACTCTTGAACAGTATTTCGGTCGTGAAACTGCTCGTATGGTTGTTAACCAACCACTTGAGCTTCTTGAAGCTACTGACAAATATGACCTTTACATCACTGTTGCTGGTGGTGGTATTGGTGGTCAAGCAGGCGCTATCCGTCACGGTATTACTCGTGCATTGATCGCTTCTGACGAAACTTTAAAACCTGCTCTTCGTCAAGCTGGTTTCGTTACTCGTGATGCTCGTGAAGTTGAACGTAAGAAACTTGGTTTACGTAAAGCTCGTAAACGTCCTCAGTTCTCTAAACGTTAATTCGTTTACCGAATCGGACAAAAAACCCTGGATTTTCCAGGGTTTTTTTATGGCGGTTAGTGGGTCATTTAGAAATTTTTTCTTGTTATTGTTCATGTACATCCTTACCCCATACCCCTTCGTGACACCAGAATGACTTCATCAAATAATAATTTGCGATCCCAATACAGATAAACAGCAAAATGACAGGAAGCTTGATCAGCATCTTATTTTCCTCCAGTTGTTTTTCTTATAATCTACCTCGGCTCAAGCCGATTGATCTTTGATGCTTGGTGCTTTTTAGGTTGAATTTTAGTATCCTAGTCTATTCATTAGAAGCTCATCAGGATTTATGTCAGTCGAAAGCGCGCCTCTTCAAGGAATCACTCTCTATAGTCATGCCGATGACTTTCGTTCCCATTGGATTCGCTATGTGCTTACCGAAAAACAGATTAAATATAACCTGATTTTGGTGGATGCCGATGATGAGGATCTGGCCAGTCTCAATCCTTATAATCAATTGCCGATGCTGATCGAAAATGAACTCAAATTATTTAATACTTCAATTATCTCAGAATATGTAGATGATCGTTATCGCCAGAATAAACTGTATGCCGATGCCCCAATACCCCGGGCAGAGCAACGACAATACATCTGGCGCTTTGAAAATGACTGGTTAAAGCTGGCTGATCTCATGTTATGCCATCCTGATACGCTGGATAAGAAAGCCAGAACTCAGGCACAAAAGCAGTTACAGGATATTCTAATTTCACTGATGCCACTATTCCAGCATTTTCCCTATTTTATGTCTGAACAATTTAGTATCCTGGATTGTATGCTGGCACCAATTTTTATCCGTCTGAAACAGATGGGCGTAGAATTACCACAGCAGCAATGCCGTCCGTTTTATTTATATTGCCAACGAATTTTCAGTCGTCCTGCCTTTGTAAAATCCATGACATTACAGGAAAAGAACCGTTATTCAGCGCAACTCAAGCACCCGTAGAGAAACCTCATGTCCGAACAAGAATTCAACCTTAGCCCTACCCGTCCCTATATGGCACGTGCAATCTATGAGTGGGTTTGCGATAACAATATGACGCCTTACCTGCTGGTGGATGCCACACGCCCAAATACCATGGTTCCTGAGCAGTTTATTAAAGATGGACAGATTGTTCTGAATATTGTGCCACATGCCGTGCATGCGCTGCATATGAGCAATGATGCCATTAGCTTCTCGGCTCGCTTTGGTGGCGTTTCTCGTGATATTTATGTGCCTATGGCAGCAGTACTCGGCATTTATGCACGTGAAAATGGTCAAGGTTTATTCTTTGATCCAGGTGAATATGAGCATACACAAAATGATGAAGATGCTTTAAAATCAAGCACTGAAGAACAAACTGAACAACCAAAGAAAAAACCGACTTTAAGACTATTAGATTAAAAATAATGGAGCAAGTGAATGGCTTTTGATTTAGTACAATATTTTGTTGAACAGATAGAGACTCAAAAGCCTGAGCTTCTAAAAGAATATACAAAAGAAGAAAGACGAAAATATATATCAGAAATCAATGCCTTAACTTTAGGAAAACTTATTACTGAATGGCGTCATAACCCACAAAAAATTTATAATGAAATCAATCATCCTGATGAATTATATATCCTGGAAATCGTGCGTCATCTCGCTACCAGTCCGGAAAATCAATCTACTCTGGATCGAGCCCAGCTTGAGCACAGCACTTCAGAAATTTTTCATTTACAGCTTATTGAATTAAAACAACTGCATGATACCGGCAACCATAATATCCATAGCATTCAGGAATTACTGACCGGGCAAATTGAACATTTATCTGGTCAAGCAGATGATTGGGTTTGGACAACAAACAAGCTAACAGAACTCAAAGGCTCTAAACCAATTGTGCAAGAAGAGCTATCATTGGAAGCATCAATGAAGGAGTTTAATCAAATGGTAAGCCAGAATCAGCAGCATCAAGATGTCGAAGAAGTCATTGTTATCAATACCCCAACATGGGCAAAAATTGTTGAACCCATCGTGGCGATTGTCATTCTTTGGGTATTAATCGCAGCCGTAATGCGCGTGTTTGGCTAAAATAGTTTGCAATAAAAAACCAGCGATTCGCTGGTTTTTTATTTTGTAAGGTTTATAAGATCAGCTTGTAAACTCTTATAGCGCTAGTTTTACAGAGATCGCAATAGGTCAAACAAATTAACAGGAATTCTCTGTCTCAGAAGAATCTGATCAACTTTGAGATATAGATATGTTAAATATCGTATCTAAAATTCCACGCATAAAAAAAATCCCCCTCTGCCTTGGCGGAGGGGGATTTTGGAATAATGAGCTGGCGATGACTTACTCTCACATGGGTAACCCCACACTACCATCAGCGCTAAGAGGTTTCACT